>CALFYN010000480.1 GCA_937952345.1 uncultured Acidobacteriota bacterium | reverse complement strand
CGCTGCTACAGCCGCTACGTTTCTGTTCGCGTCGGGGACGGTGGGCAATGAGGAGCGCACGGCGGCGGAGCGGCGGCGCTGGTCGTTCCAACCGCAGTCGTATCCCACGTTGAGTAGGCGCGGTGCGCCACCGCTATAATACTGTTGGCTTCACGCATCCGCGTGTGGCTCGGCCAGTCACGATCTCCGGCGATGCCGGTGATGACGCGAAGAGGTACCAAGAGAAGGCCGTCAAGGCCGCTATAGCGGAGGCCGCAGATGACTGACAGTGCACGCTATGTCAAGATCGTCGAGTGGTCCGACGAGGACCAATGTTTTGTCGGAAGTTGTCCTGGACTGCTGTATGGTGGGTGCCACGGCGACCAAGAGTTGGCGGTGTTTGAGCAGTTGTGTGTGGCCGTCGAACAAGCCATTGACCTCTACAAACGAGATGGGAAGCCTCTGCCTCCTCCGACGAGCGGACGGGACTACGCCAACAAAATGCTGAGCGTGGCGTAGACTCATCAACGCCTTCCTGAAGGATCGTCAGACTTCGAAACCAGTTTTGGGGATGGTATATACTCTAGAAAACATGAGATTTGGGAGGTAGAGCCGAGGTGTATCCACGAATCGCATTCGCCGCTGCTGCAGCCGCTACGTTTCTGTTCGCGGCGGGGACGGTGGGCAATGAGAAATACACGGCGGCGGAGCGGCGGCACTGGTCGTTCCAACCGCGGTCGAATCCCACTGTGCCCGTGATTCCGGGTGTTACGAATCCGGTGGACGCGTTCCTGACGGCGCGGCTACAGAATGACGGATTGCGCATGGCGCCGGCGGCCGGGCGGGCTACGCTGATCCGGCGGTTGTACTTCGATATGTTGGGCGTGCCTCCGACGGTGGAGGAAGTGGCGGCGTTCGTCAATGACCGCGGTGCGAATGCGTGGGAGAAGCTGGTGGATCGCGTGCTGGCGTCGCCGCATTACGGCGAGCGGTGGGGGCAGCACTGGCTGGATGTCGTGCGCTTCGCTGAGACCGATGGGTTTGAATATGACACGCACCGCAACGATGCGTGGCGCTTTCGCGATTACGTGATTCGGTCGATTCAGCAGGACAAGCCCTATGACCGCTTTCTGCAGGAGCAACTGGCAGGGGACGAGATGTTCCCCGAGGATCAGGATGCGTTGATTGCTTCGGGATTGCAGCGGATGGGGCCGTTGCGGAAGAACGCCGGGAATCAGGAAGTGGCGAGCAGCCGCAATGAAGTGCTGACGGAGATGACGAATCTGGTGGGATCGGGAATGCTGGGCGTGACGCTGGGATGCGCGCGCTGCCACGATCACAAATTCGATCCGCTGCGGCATAAGGATTATTACCGCATGCAGGCTTTCTTCGCGGCGGCGCAGGATAAGGATGTCGTGCTGGCTTCAAAGGAAGAACAGGACGCTTGGAAGGCGAAGAAGGAATCCGTCGACGCTGAGTTGAAAGAAATGAAGAAGCAGATGCGCGGGCTCAAGGGCGAGGAGCGCACGCGCATGGCGGCGAAGATCAAGGAGACGGAGGACAAGACTCCGGAACCGCTACCGGCGCTGTTCACGGTTTCGAACGATATGGCGAAGGCGACGCCGGTTCATGTGCTGGCTCGCGGGGACCATATGAACAAGGGCGAACGGGTGGCGCCGCGCACGCTGGGCGTGTTGCTGCCGGATGGGGCTCCCGAGTTGCCGGCGGATCTGAAGAATCCGCGCACGGTGCTGGCGCAGTGGGTAACGGACCCGGCGAATCCGCTGACGGCGCGGGTGCTGGTGAATCGCATCTGGCATTATCATTTCGGGCGCGGGATTGTGGCGACGCCGAATGATTTCGGGCGGATGGGCGGGCGGCCGTCGCATCCGGAATTATTGGATTATCTGGCGAATGAATTTGTGAATAATGGGTGGCGGATGAAGCCGCTGCACAAGCTGATTCTGATGAGCCGGGCGTACCGGCAATCGTCCACGTCGCCGATTGAAGCGGTGGCAGCGGCGAAGGATCCGGAGAATGCGCTGCTGTGGAAACATTCGATCCGGCGGTTGGACGCCGAGCAGATTCGCGATGCGATGCTGGCGGTGAGTGGGCGGTTGAATGCGAAGGCGGGCGGGCCGAGCGTGATTGTGCCGGTAGAACAGGAATTGGTGGATTTGTTGTATAAGCCGTCGCAGTGGGCGGTGACGAAGGATGTCGGCGAGCATGACCGGCGGACGATTTACCTGATTCATAAGCGCAATCTGCGGCTGCCGATGATGGAGGTGTTCGATGCTCCGGATATGCAGATCAGTTGTGCGCGGCGGGAGTCGAGCACGCATGCTCCGCAGGCACTGGAATTGATGAACGGGGATTTCGCCAATAGCATGGCGAAGTCGCTGGCGGCACGGTTGGATAAGGAAGCCGGCGGGGCGGCGGCGAAGCAGGTGGACCTGGCGTATCAACTGGCGGCGGGGCGATTGCCGAATGCGCAGGAGAAGGCGGCCGCGCTGCGGTTTTTGGCGAAGCAGCCGCTGAGTGAGTTTGCGCTGGCGGTGCTGAATTTGAATTCGTTTTTGTATGTGAATTGAATAAGGACACGGAAGAGGCCAGCCGGGGGGCTGGCCGCGGGACAGGGGTCCCGCCCCACAACCGAGCGGCTGGAGAGGATTGCCATGAACGAACAGCATATTCGATTTACCCGGAACCGGCGGGAGTTTTTGCGCGATGCATTCTGCGGGTTTGGATCGCTGGCTTATGCCGCGATGCAGGCCGAGGCGGGGACGAATCCGCTGGCGGCGAAGCCTCCGCATCAGCCGGCGAAGGCGAAGTCGGTGATCTTTTTGTTCATGGCGGGCGGGCCGAGCCATATCGAGACGTTCGATCCGAAGCCGCTGCTGAACGAGTTGAACGGGCAGAAACGGCCGAAGGAGTTCGGCGAGGCGAAGTATCAATTTGTCACGGCGGAAGCGAAGCTGCTGGGGACGAAGCGGACGTTTCAGCGGTACGGCAAGAGCGGGATCGAGGTGTCGGACCTGCTGCCGCATACGGCGCAGGTGGTGGATGAACTGGCGATTCTGCGGTCGTGCCATGGGGATATGGTGGTGCACTCGGCGGCGCAGTATCAGATGATGACGGGGCGCATTATTCCGGGCTTTCCGGCGATGGGGTCGTGGGTGATGTACGGGTTGGGGTCGGAGAGCAATTCCCTGCCCGGGTATGTGGTGATTCCCGATCCGAAGGGCGCGCTGGAGGCAGGGCAGCCGATGTACACGCAGGGCTTCTTGCCGGCGCTGTTTCAACCGGCGATGCTGCGTCCGGGAAATAAGCCGATTTTGAACCTGGAATTGCCGAAGCAGGTGACCGAGGCGCAACGGAAGGCGACGGTGGAGTTGATCCGGGAGTTGAATCAGGCGGGTCCGCATGCCGAGCATCCGGAGTTTGCGGCGCGGATGAATGCGTATGATCTGGCGTTCAAGATGCAGACGGAAGCGCCGGAGGTTTTCGATATCGGGCGGGAGTCGGAGGCTACGCGGGCGATGTATGGGGTGGGCAAGCAGCCGACGGATGATTACGGGCGGCGGTGTTTGCTGGCGCGGCGGATGGTGGAAAAGGGCGTGCGGTTTGTGTGCGTGGTATCGGGGGGCGGTCCGGGGAATATGCAGTGGGACGCGCATGAGGATATCGAGGAGAATCATCTTCGGATGGCGGCGCAGACGGATCAGCCGGTGGCGGCGCTGATCAAGGATTTGAAGCAGCGGGGCATGCTGGATGAGACGCTGGTGCTGTGGGGCGGAGAGTTTGGGCGATCGCCGGAAGCGCAGGGGGGCAAGGGGCGGGATCACCATAATCTGGGGTTCACGATGTGGATGGCGGGTGGCGGCGTAAAGGGTGGACAGGTGGTGGGTGCGACGGATGCGATTGGGCTGCGGGCGGTGGAGAGTCCGATGCATTTCCGGGATGTGCATACGACGGTGCTGCATCAGTTGGGGCTGAATCAGCATGCGCTGAGCTATATGCATCAGGGGCGGCTGGAGAGGCTGACGGAGGTGGAGGGGCGGGTCATAAAGGAGATTGTGTAGGGTTACGCGCACCGGTTGACGTTTCTCGACTCGTAAAAGCCCTATCTGGAGTGGGTGCACAGAAATGATGCGCACCAACGATAGAAGGGGAGAAACGAATCGATGGCAACGACATGTTCTTACTGCCGCCGTCCGGCTACGGCGTGCGGTTCCTTTGCGCTGATGAAGGAACCCGCTCATTGGCGGGGACTGCTGAACGGGCCGGGTGGCGGGTGTGCGTTTCGGGTGGATGGGTCGTGGAATTGGGGGAGTGTGGCGGCGATGGATGGTTGGGCGGCGAAGGATCTGATCTATTACAATTTCCGGACAAGCGATCCGCGGGAGATCAACTGGTTTCTGTACCACTTTGTGGGGTGCCGGCATACGGCGGACGGAAAGAATTTCACGTTCCGGAATGCGAGCCCGGGGGTCATTTTTACGCGGCGGCCGATCATGCCGGGACACGCGGCGTCGGCGCCCTCGAATTCGTTTAGTCTCAATTACACGAAGATCACCTGGCAGTACTGATTAGCGGAGGATGGAGAGCTGGCCGGGGTAAGAGCCGAGCCATTCGACGACGCCGGTGTCGGTGTGATAGACGGCTCCGGTGATTTTGAGGATGCCGGTGCGGACGCGGGTGGCGATCATTTCCGAGCCTCGGAGGAGATCCTCGACGGACTGCCAGACGTTGACGCGGACGCATTCGTCGGAGAGGGCGTGGCCTTTGAGGGAGGGGTTATAGCGGCGGGTGCGGGCGACGGCGTTGGCGACAGGTTTGAGCATGGTGGCGGCGTTTGAGGAGAGGCGGCGGTCCTCGACGATGGAGGTGACGGCGGCACAGCCGGTGTGGCCGAGGACGACGCAGACGGGGGTGTTGGTTTCCTCGAGGGTGAGTTCGAGGGAGGCGATGGCGTCGGGGGAGGCGATGTGGCCGGCGAGGCGGAGGGTGTGGAGGTCGCCGATGCCTTGATCGAAGATGAGTTCGGGGGCGATGCGGGAGTCGGTGCAGGTGAGGATGCAGGCGCGGGGGTGCTCGGCGGTGGCGGCGGTTTGGGCGATGCGGGCGGCGTTTTGGCGGGGGTGGGTAGGGTGGCCGGAGGCGAAGCGGCGGTTGCCGGCGACGAGGTCGGGGAGGATGTTGCCAGGGACTGGGTATTCGGGGATGGGCTTGTCGTGCGGCTCGGCGGGCTCGGGTTTGGGAGTGGGCTTGGGGCGTTGGGCGCGGGTGGCGTGGCGGATTGGAGCCTTGGGAGCGGGCTTGGGAGGGGGTGGTTTAGGGGCTTCTTTGTGTTCGCCTAGGGCGGAGGGTTTCGCTGCTGGCTTGGGTTCGGGTTTGGGTTCTGGCTTGGGGGCGGGTTTTGCGGGAGGGGGATGGGCGGCCGGCTTGGCGTGATCGCTGGCCGGCAGGAGGGGAACCGCAAGGGATCCCAAAAGCATCCATCTCCTGGTGGTTTGGCGCACGATGGACTTATCGGCGAATGCCGGGGCGGTTTGAGGATCAGGAGAGGCGGAATTCCTGGCCGATGGTGGTCCAGCCGACGCGGTCGGGGTTGCCGAGGGTGACGGCGGCATCGAGGAACCGCTCGATAGGTTCGAGGGGTGGCTCGTTGCTGAGGCGGAAGGTCTGGTGATGGACGGGGAGGAGGAATTCGGCTCCGGCGTCGTTGCCCATGCGGAAAGCCTGTTCGGGGTTGCAGTGGTAGCGGATCCAGGGGTTGTAGGCGCCGATGGGCATGATGGCGAGGTCGTATCCGCGGCGGTCTTTGAGGGAGCGGAAGTTGTCGGTGAGGGCGGTATCGCCGGCGAAGAGGATGCGGCGGCCGTTCACTTCGACGGTGTAGCCGTTGTAGCCGCGGTAAGTATCCGTGCGCATGCGCGCGCCCCAGTGGTTGACTTCGAACGCCTTGACGGAGGCGGGGCCGGATTGCACGGTTTGGCCCCAGCGCATTTCGGTGACCTTGCCGTAGCGGGTGGGGCGGATGAGGTCACTGGTCTCGGTGGCCATCACCATCTGCGTGCGCTTGTTTTCGAGGGAGCGGAGGGAGGCCGTGTCGAGGTGATCCATGTGGGCGTGGGAGCTGAGGATGAGGTCGATGGGGGGCAGGTCGTTGGCGGTGATGGGCGAGGCGACGATGCGCTTGATGCCGATGGTGAACAGGTAGAAGTCGATGCCGGCCTTTTCGCCGAGGATCGGGTCGGTGAGGATGGTGAAGCCGTCGGCCTTGATGAGGACGGTACTATGGCCCAGCCATGCCGCGTATAAGCCCTTATCTGGCCATTGTTTGGGATTGGGGAAATAAAGTGGAGGTTCAGTGGGCATGGAGTTGTCGGCGGCGATGCGGCGGATCCAGCCTCCGGCGTAGCGGTAGGCCATGTAGCCGAGGCCGCCGAGGGTGGCGAATGCGGCTCCACTGCCGATCAGCCAGCGGCGTGTACGGTCAGTAGCCAAACCTTTCTTCCTTCCATGGGTCCCCATGCATATGATAGCCGTTCTTTTCCCAGAAGCCGGGGCGGTCGCTGTCGAGGAATTCGAGGCCGGCGATCCACTTGGCGCTTTTCCAGGCGTAGAGTTGGGGGACGATGAGGCGGGCCGGGCCGCCATGCTCTTCGGAGATGGGTTCGCCGTCGTGGGTGAGGGCTACTAGGGCATCTTCGGAGAGGAACTGGCTGAGGGGCATGTTGGTGGTCCAGCCGTAGTCGTAGCCGTAGGCGAGCACGTACTGGCAGTTGGGCTTGATGCCTCCGGCGAGATCGGCAAGGGTGCGGGTGGAGACGCCTTCCCAGATGTTGCCGAGGCGGGACCAGCGGGTGACGCAATGGAAATCGGCGAAGACTTTGACCTTGGGGAGGTTTTGGAACTCTTCCCAGGAGAGGCTGACTTCGTTGCCGATGAGGCCGACCATCTGGAAGCGCCATTTGGCCATGTCGATGCGGGGTGTGCCGGAGGCGTCGAGGACGGGCCACTTTTTCGTGCGCGATTGGCCGGGGGGGATGCGGTTGGCACGGCGGGTGTCGGGGCTGATGATGATGCCCTCGGGTTGCTCGGCGGGGGCGGGGACCGCATCGGACTGGAGTTTGGCGTCGAGACCGAACATGGGAGTTCAGCTTTTTCCTTTCATTTCCTTCTCTAAAGCTTTGACTTCCTTGGGCATATCACCCACTTTGCGGACGTGGCCGAGTTCCCGTTTGCAGGCGTCCAGCTTGCCGTTCAGGAAAGCGATTTTCGCATAGAAGAGGCACTTGTAGCTATTGCCGTTGGGAGCCTCGTGGGCTTTGCCGGCTTCTTCGAGGGCTCCGATGGCGTTTCCGAGCTGGAGGAGGGCGTAGCTGGTGAGGACGCGCAGGGAGGAGTTGGAGGGGTTGGTCTTGTTGAGATCGTTGAGGCGGTTGAAGGCGTCGGTGTTTTCACCGCGCTTGATGAACTGGATGATCTCGTCGACGGACTTGCGGTCGTCTTCGGGGAGGAGGCCGAGGGCTTCGGCGAGACGGTCGAGGCGGAGGTCGAAGTCGATCGCCCGGGCCGGGGTCCAGAGGGAGAAGAGGAAGAGGGTGAAGATTGCGATACGGGTCATCGGGTACAGGTACGAGTTTAGGATGCGCGCTGGATGCCGGAAGTTGCCTGAGATTTTCCGCAGGCGCAGCCTACTACCACTATATGGCGGCAGGCTTGTGGCGTATTCCGATGCTGCGCAGAATGTTCTGTTTGGGCCTGGCGGGGGTGGCGGCGGGCGCGAGCGGGGACCGGGGGAGGGTGGAATACATCGGGGGGACGGTGGACGCGTTTCCCGGGGGTACGGACGGCATCCTGAAGACCTCGGACAAGGAGTACCTGATTCTGGTGACGAAGAAGGCCACGATGAAGGTGCTGTACGAACGGGTGAATCTGCTGGAGTACGGGCAGCAGGTGAGCCGGCGGTATGCGCTGGCCATCCTGGTTTCGCCGGTGCTGATTCTGAGCCGGAAGCGGAAGCATTTCCTGACGGTGGGCTTTCAGGACGATGGGGGGAAGCAGCAGGCGGCGGTATTCATTGTGGACAAGAACGATATCCGGACGTTGCTGGCGAGCCTGGAGGCTCGTACGGGGGTGCGGGTGGAGTTTCAGGACGAAGAGGCGCGGAGACAAGGGAGGGGATAAGCAATGAAGTGGCTATGGCTGGTGGTGATGGCTCCGGGGTGTTGGGGGCAGACGGCGGTGGCTCCGGCGGTGGAGTTTGAAGGGGAGCGGTTGCGGGCATTGATGGGGGTCCGGCGGATCCATGTGGAGAAGCTGAGCGGGAATAACGCCGAGCAGATTCGCGACCTGGTGATCTCGAGTTTGCAGGGGGCGAAGGTGTTCATTCTGACAGAGAACGCGGAGCGGGCGGATGCGACGCTGCGGGGGTCGGCGGAGGATCTGATTTATACGGACACATATCAGTATCAGGAGGGCGGGTCGGCGCGGGGATCGGGGAATTCGTCGACGGGGACGGGGGTGAACCGGCGGAGCCTGTCGGGGGCGATCGGGCTGAGCGAGAACGAATCGACGCGGATCGCGGAGCGGAGGCATGAGGCGATCGCGACGCTGCGGCTGGTGAGTAAGGATGGGGATGTGATCTGGTCGACGACGCAGGAGAGCCGGGGGGCGAAGTTTCGCGGGGCGGCGGCGGATGTGGCGGAGAAGGTGGCGCGGAGCCTGATGGCGGATTACGAGAAGGCGCGCAAGGGGGGGTCGGGGGCGGCGGGCGGTTCGCAGTGACGGTAGTAGAGAATAGAGTGGG
>CALFYN010000479.1 GCA_937952345.1 uncultured Acidobacteriota bacterium | reverse complement strand
TCTGGTTCTTCACCTATGAAGCCAACAAGTTCGGCGATCCGAACGTCGGTGCTTCCACATCCTCGGTGCCGCGCGAGGCATGGCGCAATGGCGACTTTTCCGATCTGCTGCGTTTAGGCTCGGCCTATCAGCTCTACGATCCGGCCACGATCGCCGTGGCGCCGGCGGGCCGTTTCAGCCGCCAGCCGATTCCCGGCAACATCCTCCCCGCCAGCCGCCTCACCGCGGTGGGCAAGGCGATGCTCAATTTGTATCCACTGCCCAACGCTCCGGGTACTCTGGACGGACGGCAAAATTTCTTCCTTTCCGGCAAAGCGCTGGAAGATTACTGGACCACGATCGGCCGCTTCGATCACGCCTTCAGCGAGAAGAACCGCATGTTTGTTCGCGTGCACCGCGACTTCTGGGAGGAGGACAAGAACCGCAGCTTCGGGAACGACATCAACGGCATCATCCTCAACCGCATCAACCGCGGCATCGCTCTCGATGACGTTCATGTGTTCAGCCCCGGCTTCCTCATCAACTTCCGCTACGGTTTCACGCAGCAGGAGTTCCCCGAACGGCGTGTGAGCCGCGGATTCGACCTCGCCTCCCTCGGCTTCTCTTCGAACCTCACCAACCTCGCCGACAAGAGCCTCGCCACGTTGCCCCGCACCGCGATCGGTTCGCTGACGACACTCAGTGGATGGGAGTCCGGCGATGGCACCACGGCTTCCCTGACCCATACCTTCATGGGCAACTTCACCTGGCTGCGCGGAAATCACAACATCCGCTTCGGTCCCGAGTTGCGCGTGTACCGCGAATTCCGCAACCGCTTCCCCAACGGCGTCGCCCCGGACCTCAGCTTCAGCAATGCCTGGGCGCGCGGACCGCTCGATAGCGATCCCGCTCCGCAGGTGGGCGCGGAAATGGTCGCGGCCCTCCTCGGCATTCCCGGAGGCAGCATGGCCATCAACGGCAGTTACGCCGAGCAGGACGTCTACTTTGGCCTCTACGTGCAGGACGACTACAAAGTCAGCCGCAAACTGACCCTCAATCTCGGCCTTCGCGCCGAGCATGAGTCGCCCATCACCGAACGCTTCAACCGTTCCATCACGCAGTTTGACGCCGTCACCGCCAGCCCCATCGAAGCGGCGGCTATCGCCAACTACGCCCGCAACCCGATTCCCGAACTGCCCGTATCGGCATTCTCGGCCAAAGGCGGCGTGCTGTTTGCCGGAGCCAACGGACGGCCCCGGGAATACTGGAACGGCAGAACCCTCACCTGGATGCCCCGAATCGGCATCGCCTATCAGGCATTACCGAAAACCGTGCTGCGGGCCGGCTACGGGCTCTTTTACGGATCCATCGGCGTGAACCGCACGAACTCGAACCTCGGCGGTTTCTCGCGCACAACACCCATCGTGGCCTCGAATGACAACGGACTGTCCTTCATCGCCACGCTCGCCAATCCGCTCCCCGATGGTCTGCTGCCACCGCTCGGTGCGGCCGGCGGTCTGGAAACCACCCTCGGGCAAGCGACTTCGTTCTTCCCCCAAAGCCGCCGTCAACCCTATGCGCAACGCTGGAGCTTTGGCTTCCAACAGGAGACGAAGGGTGGATTCGTGATCGAGTCCTCCTATGTCGGCAACCGCGGCGTGAACATCCCCATTACGCGGAACATCAACAACGCGCCGGCGCAGTATTTCAGCACATCGCCGACACGGGATCAGGCTACCATCAACTTCCTCTCGCAGACTTTCCGCAGCCCGTTCTTCGGATTGAATCCGCAGTTCACGGGGGCCAACACGTCTCGCGAGGCATTACTCCGGCCTTACCCGCATTTGGGCGGCGTTTCCTTCACCGACGACGCCGGCTATTCCTGGTATCACTCGCTGCAGTCGCGCCTGGAAAAGCGCTTCTCCCAAGGCTACACACTCCAGGTGTCGCACACCTGGTCGAAAGCGATGGAGGCGACAACGTTCCTCAACGCCTTCGATCCGATGCCATACGAGTCCCTGGCTGACATCGACCGCGCCCATCGCTACACCGGAAGCGGAATCTGGGAACTGCCTTTCGGCAAAGGGAAGAAGTTCGGATCGCAGATGCATCCCGTGCTCGAGTTCTTCGCCGGTAACTGGCAGTTGAACGGAGTCTACCAGCACCAAAGCGGCGCACCCCTCGGTTGGGGCCAGATGCTCTACATCGGCGATTCTTCCACCATCGCCCTGTCCTCCCCGAATCGCGGGGCGGACCGTTGGTTCAACACCAGCGTGTTCAACCGCGTCAATAACCAGCAACTGGCCAGCAACGTCCGCACGCACCCGCTGCGGTTCTCCAACATTCGCGCCGATTCGCAGCGCCGTTGGGATTTCGGTGTCGTGAAGACGTTCAAGATCAACGAACGCTACCTCATGAAGTTCCGCGCGGATACGTTCAACGCGTTGAATGAGGTCGTGCTCCGTGGACCCAATACGGGCGCCACCAGCACCGCGTTTGGAACTGTTACCGCACAGGAGCCGCCACGTAGCTGGCAGTTCCAGTTGCGGCTGCAATTCTAAAGATTGGGAAACGAATGGGGAGCAGGCCAGAACAGCCTGCTCCCTTTTTTTGTTTTTAGTGATGCCCGCCGGCGGCCGGAGCCTCTTCAATCACCGGAGGCTTGGCGCCTGCCGGTATCTGCACCAGCATGTCCTCTTTGCGCTGGATCAGCGTGGACGTGCTGTAGGTCGCCAACTCAAAGCCGTGCCCGTGCGTAATGGCATCCGTCGGACAGGCTTCCACACAATACCCGCAGAAGATACAGCGGGAGTAGTCGATGTTATACACCTCGGCGTAGCGTTCCCCGCCGGAAATACGAACCTTGTCCGTGTTTTCCTTGCCTTCGATGTAGATGCAGGAGACGGGGCAGGCCGCCGCGCAGAGGAAGCAGGCGACGCATTTCTCCATCCCGTTCTCATCGCGCTGCAACTCGTGCTTTCCTCGGAAGCGCTCCTGAAACAGCGCCGGGCCGTCCGGGTAGTCCTCTGTAATGGTAGGCTGCAGCATCTCCCGGAAGGTGATGCTCATTCCCTTGGCCAGCGCGGCCGCGTTTCCCAGTACCTCTTGTATCTTCGACGCCATAAATCCTCTATCTATTTTTCATCCACCCGGGAGACTCTAATTGCGCGACCCTCAACCGGGACGAAAGGCCGGCACCTGCTCACCGGCGCCAATCACCGTCACGCCCGTGCGCTCGCCAAACGCCTGCATGTCCGCCTTCGACCATCCCGTCCACGCATGCGATACCGTGCCATCCGGTTCCAGTTGGAACATCGTCGGCACATACGAAATCCCGAACGCATTGCTCGCCGGATAGCCTTGACTCCGTTCATCGGTGAACATCGCCATCTTCAGGCGGAAGGCCGCGGCGAACTCGCCCGTGTCTTGCGCGCTGTCCTGCGACACACAGACGATTTTCACCTTCCCGTTGTCTTTGGCACGGTCCAGAAACGGCAGTGTATATTGGCATACCGGGCAGCTTCCCTTATAAAACGCCAATAAAACCGGGCCTTCGGCGGCCATCTCTTGCAACGAAACGGCATTCCCCGCCAGATCGCGCACCTGTACGGAAGGAGCGGAAGCTCCCGCCGC
Source organism: uncultured Acidobacteriota bacterium (assembly GCA_937952345.1). Taxonomy (GTDB): domain Bacteria; phylum Acidobacteriota; class Terriglobia; order Bryobacterales; family Bryobacteraceae; genus CADEFT01. The sequence goes on along the minus strand of CALFYN010000479.1, from coordinate 9,224 downwards.
AAGCATCGATTTGCCGGATTTTCCCGCCATTTCCATCAGTGTAGCAACTTGTCGAGTTGCTGCGCCGCGATCAGCAGCGGATCCCACACGGTCGCATACGGCGGCGCGTAAGCCAGATCGAGATAGGCGAAATCCTCCACCGTGCAGCGTTGCGAGAGCGCCGTGGCGATCACGTTCGTCCGCCCCGCTACGTTGTCTTCTCCCACCACCGCCCCACCCAGCAGCCGCCCCGTACGGCGGTCCGCCGTCAGTTGCACATGGCACGGACGCCCACGAAAATAGCGGCTCTTGTCGAGCGCTTCCACTTGCGTCGAAACCGCATCGAACCCTTCCCGGCGTGCCTGCTCTTCGGACAGACCCGTCAGCCCAACCCCCAGCCCGCAGACGCGTACGATGCTGGTGCCGGTGATCCCCGGAAAGCGTTCCCGAGCACCAGCGGCGCAAGCCCCAGCCACGCGCCCCATCTTGTTGGCCGTTGTTCCCAACGGCATCCACACCGCCCGTCCCGTCACCAGGTGATTGGCCTCGGCGCAATCGCCGGCCGCATAGACTCCATGCAGATTCGTCTCCATCCGCTCCGTCACGCGGACGGCGCCCGTGCGCCCGACCTCGATGCCCGCCTCCACGGCCAGTGACACGTTCGGCTTCATGCCCGCCGCCAGAATCACAACCTCAGCATCGGGTGGAGCCGAGACGTTGCTGTTCCAATGAATCGTCACGCGGCACCGCTCCAGGTGCTTGGCCAGAAGCGCAGTCAGCCACCCATCCTGCCTCTTCAACAGATGGTTGCTCCGCTGGTGGATTTCCACTTGCAGTCCCTGCGCCCGAAGCGCCTCCGCTACTTCCAGCCCGATATATCCGCCGCCGATGATCGCCGCGCGCTTCGGCTTGCGCAGCTTCAGAAAGTCCTGCAGCCGTTCGGCATCGCCCCACGTGTCCAGCTTGAACAGATTCTCATACGGCGGCAGATCGCGCCGCGCGCCCGTAGCAAGGACAAGCTTGTCATACGCAACCCGCTCGCCACCTTGCAGCGTCAACTCGCGGCGCGCATGCGAAATCGCGATCACTTCCGACTTCGTGCGCACCTGGATATTACGTTCCCGCGCGAAGTATTCCGGTGTGTAGACGCGCAGTTGCTCGAGCGAACGCACCTGCCCTTCGATGTAATAAGGCAACCCGCAAGCACCGTAGGAAATGTGCGGCGATTTCTCCAGCACCGTAATGTCCAGCGAGGGGTCCAGCCGCCGAGCCCGCGAAGCGGCGCTCAGCCCGGCTGCCACTCCGCCGATGACCACCAGTCGCATGGCCAGTTATTCGCCGCCCTGCTTCTGTTCTTCGAGAAACGAAAGGATGTCGAATCGCTTCGTCTCCCGATTCGGAAAGAAGCTGTTGATCGCGTTCTGCTCGTCTTCGAAAACCTCGAACACGGTGGTGAGCTTGGTCAACACCAGAAGTTCAATATTGCGCCGGCTGAGGTTCAGCAGCTTCAGCATCCCGCCGTTCTTTTTTGCCGTGGTGTAGCAGATCACCATGCTGCCCAAACCGGTACTGTCGATATAGTCAACGCCTGCCAGATTGAGAACGATGTTCGACTTGCCGGAGGAGATCAGTTGTGTAAGCTGTTCCCTCAGCGAGGATACGGCTTCGCCCACCGTGAGACGGCCCTTAATGTCCAGAATGGTGACGGTGTCTTTTTCGCGCTGGCGGATTTCGAGGGACATGGGAAGTAGCTAGTGTAACGTATTGCGGCGAGGGTGGGTAAGGAAGGTAGTTGGCTGTTTGACGGCGATTGTGCTGTACATACATAATGTACATATGCAACAATGAGATACAAATGGGACACAAGGAAGAACCGGAGAAACCTTTTGATCCATGGGATAACCTTTGAAGACGCAGTCACTATCTTCGATGGCCCCACACTCGAGACGATAGACGACCGTTTCGACTACGGCGAGACCCGTATCTATGCAGTAGGGATAGCGCATAGTCTTGAGATTGTCGTCATCTATGCGGACGTTGACGAAGGCGAGCGAAGGGTGATTTCAGCAAGAAGGGCGGAACGTCATGAACGAGAAGCATACTGGAAAAGTATCGGCTAACCGCTTGGCCACGGATTGGGAAAGACTTCGGTCGAAGAGTGACGAGCAAATTCGTCACGGGATCGAAAGGGATTCAGGAACGCACGCAACGGACCCTAATTTCTGGAAGAACGCGAAGGTGGTTCTGCCGCTTCCGAAACAAACCGTGACAATCCGGTTGGACGCTGATTTGCTCCAATGGCTGCGCAAGGAAAAGGGGTACCAGACGCGAATCAATGCGGTCTTGCGGGCCTATATGGAGGCCCAGGACGGTTGAGGCGCCGCACTCTACCATGGAGACGGCCATTTATCATGTCAAGTGCTGATCGCCTCGTCTGACTAACGCACCATCCTCTTGCGCATACGTTTGGCAAGCTTTTCAATCTCCTCCAGCCTGCGCGCCGTCGGCACATCCGTAGTGTATTGGCCGCCGCGGCCTATCGCTTTGCGTACCTCCGCGGTCAATGCAACAAGCCGGTCCAGATCCTCCCGCGAACGCTTCACGTCTTCAGGCGATAGGACCGCCGGTTTGCGTGGCGTGCCCGCCGATGGACCCCGTTCGAGCCGAGGCGGAATGAAGGGATCGCGGTCCGGATTCGCCAACTCCGGAGGTCCATTCTGGGCGGCCAGAAAGCCTCCCAATAACAAGCACAACACGATCTTCATTCACGCCTCCTTCACTCTTAGAAGGTCATGCGGAATTCCAGATAGACCGTGCGCGGTGCGTTGTCCTGCTGGGGCCGAATCTGTCCGAAGTTCGCATTCGTCACGTTCGGCGGATTGCCCACCAACGCGGTGAAAAACGGGCTATTGAGCGAATTGATGAAGTCCGCGCGGACTTGCGTCTTCACCCGTTCCTTGATGATCGGGATGTCCTTCACGATGGAGAAATCGTAATTCTTGAACCCCATGTAACGGACATCGGGGAAGCGCGTCGGGAAATTGCGCAACGTGAACGGCGCCGGCCCGGCCACGCGCGGGAACAACGATGTATCGAACCAGCGTGCGAGGGTGCGCTGATCGGAAGGCAGCTTCGCGCTGCGCGCCTCCAGTGGAGCCGCGTTGGGGAAGTCCATGGGGAAGCCGCGCTGGAACGTCCAGTTCCATCCCAGGCGCCAGCCGCCCAATAAACGGCCGCTGCCGAAGGGGAGTTCATAGGTGCCGAGGAACGACAGCTTCTGCGGCACGTCAAAAATAGTCAGCCGCTTTTCCAGCCGTGGCGAAAGCAGATCCGTAGCCGAAATGTCCTGCGCATTCAGCAACAGCAACTGCTCCAGATTCTTCGCGGCCATGTAGTTGGCTTGCAGATTCAACCCGCGCGAAAAGCGTTTGCGTACGCTGATCTGCAGCGCGTCGTAACGTGTCTTGCCGGCGGGAACGTTGGTCACCGTCACGCCGCTGTATTGCGGAAATGCCACCAGCAAGGATTGGCGCGGGATAGTCGCTCCGTTGAGCGCCGCATTGTTCGGCAGCAGCCCGGCCATCGGATTCGTGACACGGGCGCTGTAGTAGCTGGCCGGCTGGCCCAACTCCGTCACGGGGATGGAATTGAGCTGCCCGCTCACCGCCAGTTTCGAGGTGAAGTTGCCGACATAGGAAACATCGGCGAGCATGCCGCCGAACAGGGTGCGCTGGAAGCCGAACGAAACCTGCTTCGAGATGGGCAGTGGCCGGTCTGTGTAGGTGAAGTTGAGGCCGAGTCCCAGATCGGTGGATGTGCCGAGGCTTGATCCCACGGGCCGCAACAAGCCGTTCGGAAACGGATTGGAAAGCGTGCCCGACGGCGTCAGTCCATCGAGTGTAGTAATCATCGGCGTGGCGCGGCTGAAGCCGGTGCTGGGTCCCAGCGCCCACTGGCCGAGCGAATAGAGCCCGAATCCGCCGCGCAGCACAGTCTTGCTGTCCAGCGAATAGGCAACGCCGATCCGCGGCTGAAAATTGTTGCGGTCGGGGGCGAATGCGTACCGCGCATCGCCATCCGTCCCCGCGTAGAGCAGGCCGCCGGTGAGCGAGCGGCAGGCCGGGCAATTCTCCACGCCTGGCCGCGATTTCACCTGGTCGGCAATAGGGCTCGGCTGTCCGAACGCAAATCCCCGCGTCTGCCGGTTATACCGTTCCGCGATCGGCGTCTCGTAATCCCAGCGCATACCCAGGTTCAGCGTCAGCTTCCGCGTCAACTTCCAATCGTCCTGAAAGAACAGCGCGTAATAGCGGCTCTTGTAAGCGGGAATGATGGGAATGTCGATGCTGCCGGTCGTGGGATAGCCGAGCAGGGCGCTTGCAATCTCATTGCCCGAAAACGCATCGGCGCGGTTAGGATCCGCCTGCGTCCACAAACGCGTGAATTGGAAGTTGCCTCCCGACGATCCGTAAGATTGCGGATTGGTGCGGAACTCGCGTGCCTCCACGCCGAACTTCATGACATGCGTGCCTATCGTCTTTCCACCCGTCGCCCCCAGCGTGTAGGTATCGTCGGCCTGCGTGTTCGGCCCCGAGCCCTGCGACATGTAGGCGCCCATGCCGATGAACGGATATTGCGTGCGCAACATCGAGGACACCATGGAATCGGGGAAACCCAGATCACGAGGGTTGAAGGAAAGCGTGGCCGGATTGCCGGCAAGGTTTTCGAGGCGTGCCATGCCCGCACGAATGTTCAGTGTGGTGGATGGGTTGATCACCTCTGTCCAGTCGATGGTGATCGTGCGTCCGCGCCGCACGCGCGGCAGAATCGTGCTCGACTCGGCGGGGTTCCCCGCCGGATAGCGCTGATCGCAGCAGCGCGTCATGTTCGTCTCGCCGTAACGGCCGAAGAAGGCGCGGCGGTCGTTGGCGCGCACATCCAGCCGCCCCGTCCATTGCCACAATTCGCCCTCATTGTCGCTGGTCTGGAAAAAATTGTTCACCTGGGCGGGGCCATCGCCCGGACGTGTGGGATCGGGGTAGTAGTTGACGATTTTCGAGCCCACCGGATTGATCATCGCCGCCGGGATGACGTTGCCGGCGAACGGAGTCCGCACAAACGTATTGCCGCTGGCGCGTGTGGTCTTTGGATCGTAGATCGTGACCGCCGCACCCGTGGCCGCGCGCAGGTTGGAGAAGTCGCCGCGCTTCATCTCCGGCAGCGGCGTGGTGAACTGGCTGGTGTAGAGCGATGACGACGGGTTGGAATCGAAGCTCACCATGTAGAAGAGCTTGTTGCGCAAATCGGCCACTTTCGGAATCCAGATCGGGCCGGTGCTATGGAAGCCGTAATTATGCGCGGTGCGGTCGGGCCGCGCGACACCCTGGCGGTTGTTCGACCATGTATTGCCGGCCAGGCGATTGTCGAAGTAGCGGTCAAAGACCGCGCCGTGAAAATCATTTGTCCCCGATTTTGTTGTGGTGGTGATGATGCCGCCACCCGTGCGTCCGTACTGTGCATCGAAGATATTGGTGAGCACGCGGAACTCCTGCACCGAATCGAGTGCGGGAATCATGACCACCTGCCGGTCGCCCTTGGCATCGCTGGTGCCGTCGATGAGGATGTCCGTGTTCGATTCGGTGCCGGTGAGTCCGGAGGCCGCGCCGTTGATCGCTGTCCGTGAATTGGCAAGGCCATCCAGGCTGAACTCGGTACCCTGATTCACGGACGGCTTGAAAACGCCCGGCATTGCGAACGCGAGCTGGTATACGTTGCGGCCGGCGTTAGGCACATTCAACAGCAGGTTGCTGTCGACGATGCCGCCGCGGGAAGCGGTTTCGGTTTCGAGCAGCGACATCTGCGCGCTCACCGTGATTTTTTCACTCTGCGCACCGAGTTCCAGCGCAACATCCAACGCGGCGCGCACGCTGATTTGCAGTTCCACTTTCTCGCGCACGAATTTTTTGAAGCCGTTGGCCTCAACTTCCACCGTGTATTCGCCGGGAATGAGGAATGGAATGGAGTACCGGCCCGTTTCGTTCGATACCGCCTCTGAGACTGCATTCGTGCGCGTATTGACCGCCTTCACGCGCGCGCCCGGAACGGACGCGCCGCCGGGATCGGTAATGAGCCCGGTGAGGCTCGCACGGAAATCCTGTCCGCCAAGCAGACATACAAACAGCAGCGGGATGGTTGCCCGCGAGATGATATGTGTCATGAGACTGACCTCGTTCTTGGTCAGACTCTATCACAATAAATCCTGGAGCGTATGTAGACTAAAAGAGTGATGATAATCGCCCTTTTACTCCTCGTTTCGAGCCTGTGGGCGCAGACTTTACCGCCCCTGCGTCCGCCCGCCGTGCCGTTGATCACCCACGATCCCTATTTCAGCGTATGGTCCACCGCGGACCGTCTCTCCACTCCCACCAAACACTGGACCGGAACCGACCATCCTCTTGCCGGCGTCGCCCGCATCGATGGTGTTGGGCTGCGGTTTCTGGGGCAATGGGTGCGCAGCGGACCACCCATGCGCCAGACATCGCGCACGCTCACGCCGACCCGCACCATCTACTCCTTCGAAGATCGCGGCGTGCGCCTCACCGTGACCTTTTTCACGCCCGCCCTGCCCCATGATCTCGATGTTCTATCGCGTCCCGCCTCCTATGTCATCTTCGATGCCGCGTCCACCGATGGCCGCGAACACGAAGTGTCGCTCTATTTCGATGCCGGCGCCGCGCTCGCACTGAACACGCCCGAAGAACGCGTCAACGTCTCCCGTGTGCGCTACGGCAATCTCGAAGTCCTCCGCGCCGGCTCCATGAGCCAACCCGTGTTGCAAAAAGCCGGCGACAACCTGCGCATCGACTGGGGCTATCTACACTTGCTCGTCCCACCGCAATCCGGCGCCCGCACTGCCCTCGCACACACCACGCTACGCAATGAATTCACGGCCTCAGGTGCGTGGCCGGAAAACGACGAAACGGAGCCGCCCGGACAGACCTCGCGCCAGGGCATGACCTTATCCGCCCGCTTCGATCTGGGCAAAGTGGGAGCCTCCCCGGTGTCGCGCCACGCCATCGTCGCCTACGACGATCAATTCAGCATTCAGTATTTCCACCGCAACCTGCGTCCCTATTGGCGAAGGAACGGCGACGGAGCGGCACAGATGCTGCAAGCCGCTGTCCGGGAAATGCCCGCTCTGCTCGATCGCGCCAAACAATTCGACGCTGAACTCACCGCCGACCTCGTCCGCGCCGGTGGTGAGCAGTACGCGCAGATCACCATCCTCGCCTACCGCCAGGCCATCGCCGCGCACAAACTCGCTGCCGATCTCGATGGCACACCGCTCTTCTTTTCCAAAGAAAATTTCTCCAACGGATGCATCGCCACCGTGGACGTAACGTATCCGTCCGCGCCGCTGTTCCTGCTGACCAACCCGGCTTTGCTCAAAGGAATGACCACGCCCATCCTCGATTACGCGGGAATGAAGCGCTGGCCGTGGCCCTATGCGCCGCACGACCTCGGCACCTACCCGCTCGCCAATGGCCAAGTCTACGGCGGCGGCGAAAAGAGCGAAGAGCGCCAGATGCCGGTGGAAGAAAGCGGCAACATGCTCATCCTCATGGCGGCCATCGCCAAGGCCGAGGGAAACGCCGAATACGCGCGCCGCTACTGGCCCCTTCTGACGAAATGGGCCGATTATCTCCGCGAAAAAGGCATGGACCCCGACAACCAGCTCAGCACCGATGATTTCGCCGGACACCTCGCCCGCAACACCAATCTCTCCATCAAGGCAATTGTTGCTCTCGGCGCGTTTGGCCAGCTCGCCAAAACACTCGGCCACACGCAACAGGCCACCGAGTACACAAAACTCGCCCAGGACTTCGCGCGCAAGTGGATCACCATGGCCGACGACGGCGATCACTATGCGCTCGCCTTCGGCCAGAAAGGCACCTGGAGCCAGAAGTACAACCTCGTCTGGGACCGCATTCTCAACCTCAATCTCTTCCCCGCCAGTGTCGCCACGAAAGAGATGGCCTACTACCGCAAGATGCAGAAGAAGTATGGCCTCCCGCTCGACAATCGCGCCACTTACACCAAGCTCGATTGGATCCTGTGGTCCGCCACCCTCACCCAATCCCGCCAGGACTTCGAAGCCCTCGTGGCGCCCGTCTTCGCCTTCCTCAATGAATCCGAAAGCCGGGTGCCCATGACCGATTGGTATTGGACCGAGGAAGGAACCATGCGCGGCTTCCAGGCGCGCAGCGTCGTCGGCGGCGTGTTTCTTCCGTTACTCTACGACGACGCCGTCTGGAGGAAATGGGCCTCCCGTGCCAAGTGATACTCCTCCCGCGTTTCTGACACACTAGTAAATATGATCGGAGGCCTGAAAGGCCAACTCATCGTCTCCTGCCAGGCGGCGGAAAAGGAACCATTCTGTTCCCCCGACGCCATGGCCAGGTTCGCACGGGCCGCCCGCGACGGCGGCGCGGCGGGAATCCGCGCCAATTCGCCCGAAGACATTCGCGCCATTCGCCACGCCGTCAACCTGCCCGTCATCGGCATTCAGAAGCGCATGATGGACGATGGGCGTATTCTCATCACTCCCAGCGTCGAAGATGCCGCCGCCCTCGTTCAGGCCGGTGCGATTGCCATCGCCGTCGATTGCACCCGCCGCGCCCAACGCTATGGCGCCCTCGAACGCCTCGCCCGCATTAAGAAAAAATTCCAGATTGAGGTACTGGCCGATATCGCCACCGAGGACGAAGCCGTCTACGCCGAAGCCGCCGGAGCCGACTACATCCTCACCACGATGCGCGGGCACACCGTCGACACATCGCACGTTCGCCGCTTTGAGCCTGAATTCGTCGCCCAACTTGTGCGCCGCCTCGGTACACCCGTCATTGCCGAAGGCCTCATTCATTCCCCGGAGCAGGCCAAAGCCGCCCTCGACGCCGGAGCCTTCGCCGTTGTCGTCGGTGGAGCTATCACCAAGCCCGCCGAGATCACCCGGCGCTTCGTCGTGGCCATGCGTGGAGACACCAAACCGCGCATGCTGGTGGGCGTTGACCTCGGCGGCACGAACACGAAGTGCGGCGTCGTGAGCGGCGACGGCCAGTTGGTCCAATCCTTCACCGTGCCCACCCCATCCCGGGCCACCCAACTCGATCTGCTCGATCACCTCGAAAAGCAGGTGCGCCGTGCCATGGAGTCCGCCGGTGAACCTGTCTCCGCCGTCGGCATCG
>CALFYN010000478.1 GCA_937952345.1 uncultured Acidobacteriota bacterium | reverse complement strand
GGCTTGCTCTTCTCCCTGAACCCCCGCCGGTGTCGTGCCGGCCTGCTTCATGCCAGCGCCGCCTCGGTCGCAGCCAGTATCTTCTCCTCAGGCAGCCCCGACAGGATCTTCACCACACCGATCCGCTCCGGCAACACGAAGTGCACCTTGCCTTGAATCGTCTTCTTATCGGCTCCGAGGCGCGCCACCAGATTCCGCGCGGCAATTCCCTCCAACGACGGAATCGGCCCATACATCCGCACGCAGTCGAAGATGCGTTCCGCTTCACTTGCGGGCAGTAATCCCGCCAGCCCCGCCAGATGCGTCGCCGCGTTCATGCCGAAGGCCACTGCCTCGCCATGCAGGAAGCGCTTGTACTCGGTCTCGGCTTCCAGCGCGTGCCCAATCGTATGCCCGAAGTTCAGAATGCGCCGCAGGTCTCCTTCTTTTTCATCCGCCGTGACCACCTCCGCCTTGATGCGCACACTCTCGGCGATCAACTCATCCACCGCATCGGGTGCTTGCCCCAACACATCGGATCGCCGCTCGAAGAGCAAGTCGAAAAGGCGAGGGCTGCGAATGACTCCGCACTTGATCACTTCATACAGCCCCGCGCGGTACTCGCGCTCCGGTAGCGTCGTCAGCACATCCGGGTCAATGAGAACCGCCAGCGGCTGATGGAAGGCCCCGAACAGGTTCTTCCCCGCCACCAGGTTCACACCGGTCTTGCCGCCCATGGCCGCGTCGACCTGCGCCACCAGCGTGGTAGGGATCTGCAGTACGGGAATACCGCGCATGAAGGCCGCCGCCAGGAAGCCTCCCACGTCCGTGACGATGCCGCCGCCGAACGCCACCACGATGCTCGACCGGTCCGCCCCCGCCTGCACCATCTGCTCGGCGAGCGATTCCACTTCGGCGAGCCGCTTGTGATCTTCGCCGCCCGGAAAGAACAGCACTTTCCGCAGCCGGCTACCCAGGGCAGCCTCCAAAGTGGCGCCGTGTAATTTCCAGACGTCGGCGGTAGTCACCACGAACACCGCGCCGCTCTTGGCCGGCAGATACGTGGCTGCGCGCGACAGGATTCCCCTCTCGACCACCGCATCGTAACACCGCTGCGGCGTCTCTACTCGGAATGAGGCCATATTTTCCCTTGTACCACTCCGGTCGACACGCTTACTTACGCGCGTGCACGATGGCGCCCATCATGGCGCCGAAAGCCCCTGCCACGAAGGCCAGCCCCCAGTAGAACTCCGATAGCCCGTCGAACTGATACCGCGACAGGAACACGGCGTAAACGGCCAGACAGAACACGATGGCCCCATACATCGCATACAGCACGCGAGCCGTCTTCCGCGCCGCCAACCAGATGGAGATCAATCCGAACACGCTCAATGTCAATATCCACGCCCGGACATTCGCTTCCGCCCAGGGCAACATGTCGATGGTGAGCTCCTTCCTCCCCTCCAGATAGGCAAAACACCCCATCGCAAAAAAGAAAAGCGACAGCGGCACGAGGAAGACGAAGCTGTAGGCACGTAGAATAAAATTCACCTTATCTCTCCGGATGCACGAAAACCTTACATTCTACCAGGGTTAGGACAAAGCTGGTATCCTTGCGCCATGACGCGGTTTCTGCTGCCTGCTTTGCTCTGCGCCCTGACACCCCTTTTTGCCCAGTTGAGCCCTGACCAGAAGGCACTGGAATTCCAGCAACTGGCAGCTTTGTATGCCAAGCAATACGCCCCCTACGAGTGGAAACGCGATGCCATTGGTTTCGACCTGCTGCAACTGGGCCCCTGGCTCGATCGCGTGCGCCGCACCAGGGATGACTTCGAGTTTCTTGACATCTGCGCCGAATATGTCTCCCGGCTTCGCGATGGCCACACCCGATTTTACCTCCCGTCCAGCTTCACGGCCGACAGCGGCCTGTTTCTGGATCTGTATGATGGCAAAGTTCTGGTGGACGCCATCGATCGCCAACTACTTCCGGCGCGCACGTTTCCAGTGCAGGTTGGTGACGAGTTGCTCAGCGTCGACGGAAAACCGGTCGCCGACCTGATCGCCGAATTCCGAAAATTCTCCCCCTCGGGAAACGAGCGCGCCGCCGTACGTGACGCCCTCGACTTGATCGTCTTCCGCGTGCAAAGCGCCTATCCCCGCGCCCACCTCACTCCCGATGTTTCGAAATTCGAAATCCGCCGCCAAAGCGGGGCCGTCCAGACCTTCGACATTTTCTGGCTAAAGGACGGCATTCCGCTCACCGCCATCGGACCCGTGCCCTCGCCGATCCTCCAGGACACCGTGCAGGAAGAGGAGCCGCAAGTGCCGGTGGAAAGCCCGCTGGCACCGAAGCCGTTCCGCGGGCTCCGCGAACTCCGCTCGGCCCGCATCCAGCCGCTCCGCGCCGTGCGCGGCATCGGAGCCGTACAGCCGCTGTTTGCCATGCCCAGCGGCTTTCAGCAGCGCCTCGGCCGCGGCCGGGATCTGCTGTTCTCAGGCACCTTCCAAAGCGCGGGGCTGCGGCTGGGCTTCCTGCGCATCAGCTACATGCACGACAATCCCTTTCTGGCGAGCCAGGCCATCTCACAGCTTGCCGGCGAGATCGCATTCCTCGAACGCAACACCGACGGCTTGATTGTCGACATCATGCGCAATCCCGGCGGCGATCCCTGCTTCGCCCAGGACGCGGCATCCCTTATGACGCGCAAACCCTTCCAGGTCGCCGGCGCCGAGATCCGCGCCACACGGGATTGGATCAACAAATACGAGAACCTCATCTTCGAACTGGAATCGGCCGGCATCGACCAGTGGGTCACCCAACTGCTGCGCGCCATGCTCGGCGACATCCGCGGAGCCTACAGTGAAAATCGCGGCCGCACAGGGCCTCTGCCGCTCTGCGACCTCGGCCTCGAAGTGGACCCGGCCCGCGATCGCGCCGGCAACCTCCTCGGCTACAGCAAGCCCATCATGATGCTCACCGACGACTACACCGCATCCGCCGCCGAGTTGTTCGCCGCCGCCATTCAGGACAACGGCATTGGCATCGCCTTCGGCATGCCGAGCCAGGGCGCGGGCGGCACGGTGAGCCTTTCCCCAATCCAGACCGGCATGTATTCGGAAACCTACGCCGGCGTCACCCAGAGCCTGATGGTGCGGCCGGCGACCATTCGCAGTAAGGATTACCCCGCCGCGCCTTACCTCGAAAACATCGGCATTCAACCCGACGTGCGCGGCGATATTATGACCGTCGAGAACCTGCGCCAGAACGGCGCTCCCTTTGTGGCCGAATTCACGGCCGCGATGGTCCGCTACCTGCGCGGAGAATAGCGGCAGCCGGGACTACTTAATCACACTCAACAAGCTCGAATAATCGTCGGTCCACACCCGCAGCCCCGCCTTCGGCTGCACCGGCTTGCCCGCCGAAACCAGCGTCGGTTGCGAGAACACTTCCTTGTTCGCCGCCACCAGAATCCAGGTCGAGGAAAAGCAGCTTTCTCCTTCATCCTCTTCCGTCTCCACCTGTAGCGTCGCTTTGCCCAGCGCCGTGGCGATGCGCTCAACAACCGGTTCCAGATCCAGATACCGGTTCGACACATGCACCGCCAGAATCCCATTCGGCTTGAGGTGCTTGAAGTACAACTGCACGGCTTCCCGGGTCAGCAGGTGCACCGGGATGGAATCGCCCGAGAAGCAGTCCACGGCCAGCACATCGTAGTTCTGCGGCTCTTCGCGTTCCAGGGACAGGCGCGCATCGCCGATGACGACATCCACCTTCGCCTTCGATTCGGTGATGTAGTAGAACTGCTGCCGGCTGATCTGCAACACCAGCGGATTGATCTCGTAAAACTTGTAATGGTCGCCGGGCCTTCCGTATCCGGCCACCGTGCCCGCGCCCAGGCCGAATACTGCCACCTTTTGCGGCACACCCAACTGGCGCGTGCCAATCGCCACTCCAACTCCAGTGGCCGGGCAATAGTAGGTGAGCGGCTCCAGCCGGCGTTCCGGATGAATCCATTCTTCGCCGTGATTGATGGCCCCGTGCAGCAGCGTGCGGTACGCGTCGCGGTCTTCGCCGCCTTCCCTCACGCGCAGCGTGCCGTAGAAATTGCGCCGCACCAACGAGTAGTCGCCAATGGCTTGCCGCACCGTCTGGCCGCAAAACACACACAAGCCCAGGACGCCCGCCACCATCAGGATTACCGGCCACTGCGTCCAGCCTTCGTAGAAGCGCGAGTTCTTATCGCTGATCAGAACCACCACCGCGAGAAAACCGCAGAACACCAGCAAAATCGGGAATTCGAAATAGGCGATAAACAGATACGGCGCCACCAACCCAACGAATAAGCCGCCCAGCGCGCCTCCAATGGACAGCATCAAGTAGAACGAGGTCAGATACCGCGGGTGCGGCTTCATGCGCACCATCTCACCATGACAGACCATGCAACACACAAAAAAGGCCGCCGAAAACGCGCTCAGCAGCACCTTCATGTTGAAATCCTCAGTCCCCGTGTAGAGGAAGTACGCCATCCCCGCCAGTGATGGAATCAATAGCGACATCCACAACGGCCGGATGTACCACCCGTCCGCGTCAAAGCAGAGAATGAACGACAGCAGATACAACACCAGCGGCACAATCCACAGGAACGGAATGGAGGCCACATCCTGCGTCAGGTGGTTCGTCACCGCCAGCAGCAGCGCCGAAGGGCACGCCGCCAGCGCCACCCAGAACGCCAGTGTTCCGGCATCCGGCTTGGGCGGGATCTCTTCCTCCGCCGGTTCGGCCGACGCCACCACGGCGGTCACCCGGCGCGTGGTCACGATTGCCGCCGTCACGCAGAGCAGCACGAACGCCACATACGCCACACTCCACACCGTCCCCTGCATTCGCGACGGCAGATACGGCTCCACAACCACCGGATAACTGATCAGCGCCAGCATCGACCCCAGGTTCGACAGCGCAAACAGCCGGTAGGGCAGCACACCCTTCCCCGTCTTCGAATACCACGATTGCAGCAGCGGGCTGGTTGTCGAAAGCAGGAAATACGGCACTCCCACGCACACCGCCAGCAGCAGCAAAATCTCATACGACGGATTCCCGCCCCCCGCCGGCTTCCAATTCACGCCCGGCGTGATCGGCAGCAACGCCACACTCACGGCGAGCAAAGCCGAATGCACTCTTCCATGTGTCTTCGGGTGCAGATGCCGGACCGTCCAATACACGTACAGATAGCCAAGCAACAATACGGTCTGAAAGAAGAGCATACAAGTGGTCCATACGGCGGCTGAGCCTCCGAACCACGGTAGGATCATTCGGGCAATGACGGGCTGTACTTGAAACAGCAGAAACGCACTCAGGAAGATCGTGCAGGCGTATATCAGCATGAACTCCCTAGCTTACAATGGAAGGCTTGGCTGCACCGGATTCCCATCGCGCGCACCGCAGTTTGGGCCGGCTCTTCGGCGACTTGAAGGTCCGCCTGAAGCTGATCGTGCTCCATAACGCGTTCTTCCTCATCCTTGCGGGAGTCGCCTATTTTTCGCTCATCCCGCTCTTCGAGGATGGTGTGCTCACCGCCCAACTCCGTGAAAACAGCCTGTTAGTGCAGCTTTTCTCCGATGAGCGTCCCCTTCCGAAACTGCCCGGCACCGAAATCTACGACTTCCAGGAGGGCACAGCCCAAGCACTGCGCATTCCCCCCGCCGTGCTCCAATGGCTCGACGAAAACCCCGGCCTCATCTGGAGCGATCCTCCGCAATCGAACTTCGTGTATCGCAAGGCGCCCTCCGGCCTCTACCGCAGCATGCGCATGCCCGCCGAGTTCTACACCAACATCGTCGACCGCGCCCAGCGGACACTGTTCGTTGTCCTCGGCACCATTTACCTGCTGGCCGTCTTCGTCCTGGAACTGATCATCATGCCCCTTTACGTGTACCGGCCCATCCGCACCGTGCTCAACGCCGACGCCGCCACACAGGAAGACGACCGTGCCCACGAGATCATTCCCGACGACGAAATCCTCGACGATGAAATCGGCCAGATCATGCGCTCGCGCAATGCCACTGTCGCCGAATTGCGCCGCCACGAAGACGAACTGGCCAAAGTGGCTGAAGATCTGCGCCGCAACAACCTCATGCTCGAAGCCGCCAAGAAAAGCCTCGAGGATCAGGACCGGCTCGCCAGCATCGGCCTGCTCAGCGCCAGCGTCGCCCACGAAGTCAATACGCCGCTCACCGTGCTGCACGGCTCGATTGAAAAGCTCATGGAAACCGCGCCCGACCAGCACACCCGCGAGCGCCTCGCCCGCATGCTGCGCGTCACCCAGCGCATGCGCCGCATCAGCGAATCGCTGGTCGATTTCGCCAGGGCCCGCAAGCAGGAAGTAGAGCCCATCGCCATCCGCCCCATCGTCGAGGAAGCCTGGAGCCTCCTCGCTATTGACGACAAAGCCAGCCGCGTCCGTTTCCGCAATACGGTGCCCGAGGAGCATCGCGTCGTCGGAAACACGGATCGCCTCATCCAGGTGTTCGTGAATCTGCTCCGCAACGCTCTGAACGCCGTCCCGGCGGGCGGCCGTATCGACGCCAGTTCTCACACCATCGAGGAAGGCGGCCGCGAATGGATCGTCATCCGCGTCGAGGACGACGGGCCGGGAATCCCCGCCAGCGTCCTTCCCGATATCTTCGACGCCTTCGTCACCACGCGCCTCGACGCCAAGGGCACAGGCCTCGGACTCACCGTCTACGACGGCATCGTGCGCCAGCATGGCGGAGCTATCAGCGCCTCGAATTCGCCCGGCGGCGGAGCAAGATTGGAAGTGAAATTACCGGCCGCGCCGGCCGTAAGGAATACGCATGCCCAATGATTCGTGGATCGACGTTGCCTTGCTCGACGATGATCCGGACTTTCGCAACTACATCGAAGACCTGCTCGCCGACGAAGGCGCCTACACGGTGCGCACCTTCCCGAACCCCGATGAGCTGTTCGCCGGCTGTGAAGATCGCCTTCCGGATATCGTGTTGCTCGACATGAAAATGGGGGAAGCGCGCGGCGACCAGGTTCTCGAGCAGTTACAGGCCCGCTGGCCCGGCCTGTGCGTCGTCATCGTCACTGGCTATCCCTCGCTCGAAGACATGCGAAACACCTTCCGCATGAAGGTCTTCGATTATCTCCCCAAGCCCTTCACGCTATCTCAATTGCGCCAGACACTGAAGAGCGCGGCCGACACCTTCCATTTGGGCAAATCACCGCAGGAACTGCTCCGCGCGCGCCTCGGAGCCCGCATCAAGGTGCTCCGTGCCGAACGCAATTGGTCCCTCAAGGATCTCGCCCAATCCACCGGACTCAGCGTATCGCAAATCAGTTCCATCGAACGCGGGGCGCACATGCCCAGCATCGAAAGCTTCCTGGCCATCTCCCGAGCCTTCGACAGAAAGCCGAGCGAAGTCCTGCAGTCGATTGATTTCTGACCAGTACACCCGCGCGCACCTGCTGTAAGATATAACCCATGCGACCATCCGGAAGACGTGAGTTTCTGGCGCTCTCCGCCTTGTCCCCGGCTTTCGCCCGCTTCGCCCACGCCATGGCCGAAGACGGCGAACAGATGATCCCGTTCCTCGATAGCCGCCCCTTCAATCCCGAACGCCCCACCCTGAAATGGGATGAGCTGACCTCCTGGATGACCCCTCCGGACCAGCGTTTCCGCGTCGGCCACTACGGCTTCCCCGACGTCGACATCGCCAACTGGAAGCTCGGAGTAACCGGACTCGTCGACCGTCCTCTCAGCCTGACCCTCGACGACATCCGCAAGCGCAAGCCCCGCGAGATGACCGTTACCATGGAATGCTCCGGCAATGGTCCCAATGGCGGCCTCATCTTCAACACGAAATGGAAGGGCACCCCGCTCGCCCCTCTGCTCAAGGAAGCCGGTGTCAAGCCGGAAGGCATCGAAGTCGTCTTCTACGCCGCCGATTCCGCCACCGAGAAAATCCGCGGCGGCGAATATGTCCAGAACTTCGCCCGCTCGCTTTCATTGAAAGACGCACTCAAGGACAACGTGCTCCTCTGCTGGGAAATGAACGGCGAGCCTCTCGGCAAGAACTTCGGAGCCCCGCTTCGTCTTGTCGTCCCCGGCTGGTATGGCGTCGCGTGGGTCAAGTGGCTGACCCGCATCGAGGTCATGGACCGTGCTTTCCTCTCGAAATTCATGGGCCGCGATTACGTCACCATCCGCGGCGAAAAGCAGGGCAACAACGTAATCTGGCGCGAAACCTCGGTCGGCAGGATGAACCTCAAGTCCGTCGCCGCGCGTGTCACGAAACGCAAGGACGGCTCATACCGCGTCATGGGCGCCGCCTGGAGCGATGGAACCCCCATCCGCACCGTGGAAGTCCAGTTCGACAACGGGCCGTGGATCCCCGCTCGCCTGTCCAAGAACACCCAGCCCTACTGCTGGACCTTTTGGGACATCGACTGGAAGGACGCCAAACCCGGCGAACATACCATCACCGCGCGCGCCACCGATGCCAGAGGCCGCGTGCAACCCTCCCCCAACGACGATTTCATCGCTTTGAAGAAGACCTATTGGGAGGCCAATCAGCAGGCTGTCCGCAAAATCAAAATCTGAACCGGATTACGGCAGAACCTCGGTCGTACCTTCCCGCGGATTGAACACCGGGAAGGTGATGATGTTGCTGACGTAAATATCCTGCGCAATCGTCAACTGCGTCGCCGGGTTCGTCGGAATATCCGAGTTCAACTCCAGGTGCACTTCGTAAATCCCCACCAGTCCCGGAGCCAGCCCCGAATACAGCACGTTCGCCGTCTTCGCCGCCGCCAGCGAGGACACAAACTCATTCGGCCGGTTGATGCCCTGGAAGGTGTACCGGAAGCCCGTGGCCAGCGGGAAGACCGCTTCCTGCGGATTCACCAGTCCCAAACCTGTCGCCAGCACCACGATGGTCTCCCCCGGCAAAGCCGGATTGTCGATCGTCACTCGCGATCCGCCACTGTTGGCGCAGCAGGTCTCCGAATTCGTCGCCGTCAGAATCACTTGAGCCGTATCCGCCACTCTCGTCGAGATCAGGATGCCGTTGCCTTCCGGACCGGCCACCTTCGCACGCAGACGCAAGCGCGTGAACACGCCCGAGGTAAAGGCTTCCACCTTCTCTTCCGGATTGGCATTAATGGCGGCAATCAAGCCGGCCAGGATGTTCTCCAGCGTGTCCTCTTCCTGCACCGTGTAGCTGTACTCCCGGTCTTCGATAATGACCGTAGCTACATCGCCCGGATTCGCCGTGCCGTCCACGGACACCGTCGCCGTCGCGTTCGAACTGAAGTGGGTCACAATGCCAGGCCGCGGATCGGTCCCTTCCTCGGCCAGGATTCCCGGATTCTGCGGAATGATCGGCACCGCCACGGCAGCCGTGCTCACCACCAGCCCGCTCTTGCGTGCGATGCGCACGTAGGCGCTGATCGAGTTGGCATCGCTCACTTCCCATGGCACCTGCGCACGGATCTCCGTCGGTGACACCATCATCAGCGGCGCGCGGATGCCATCGAAATAAACCTGCACTCCGCCCAATTCCTTGGGCAGCGGATCCGCTCCCTCGGGTGCCGACACTGTTTCATCCGAAAGATTTTCCCCCAGAATCGTCACCAACGTGCCAGGAGCGATCTTCGCTGCATCCTGTCCACCGCTCAGCGTAGCGCCGCTGGTCGTCGAAACCAGCGTGGAACCTTCGGAAAGCGTCGTCGAGAAAGCAATGCTGTTACCCTCTTCCCGTGAGATACGCGCCGTCAGCACAATCGTTTGGAACAGCAGATTCGGAGTGGCCAGCACCAATGGATCGCCCGCCCCTCCGTTCGATGAATTCATCTGCGCAACCAGCGAGTTGATGATGTTATCGAACGAATCGTCCTTCACCACCTTGTACTTGTACTCGCGCTGCTTCCGGAAATCCTCCGTCGCATCCGGATCGCCAACCTTCAGCGTGATCTCGTTGCCTTCCGTGATGGTCCCGTCGATCGTGATCGTCCCGATGGCAAACACATCCCGGCTGAACATGTTGCGCACGCCCGTGTAAGGAACATTCACTTCACCGGGAGTGAACACCAGAATGCGCCGCCGGAACGGATCCGACACGTACAGGTTCTCCCCATCCCAAGCCAGCGCCATGGGCGCCGCCACCGAATCCGAACTCGCCCGTCCCAACGGATTGGCGCTGTCGGAAACCTGGTTGATGTTGCTGGCAATCTGCCCGACAATGATGTCCGCCCGCTGCCCGTTCTGCGTCGGTATCGTGTTGTAGATCAGAATCCGGTCATTCCCGCCATCGGCAATGAACAGCCGCTTGCCGTCCGATAACGCATAGCGCGGAAAGTCCATCGTCGCCCGGAAACACTCCGCGGGGTAAGTGGTGATGTTGTTCGTCGTGGTGCCTTGTTCCGGACAGACGCCTTTCGCATTGTTGGCATCGCCCGAGTCCATATTCGCCTGCCCGATCACCACATCGGCCGGAACTCCGTTGGAGTCCGGTATGCTGTTCCAAACCAGAACCCGGTTATACCCCAAGTCACTCACAAAGACCTTCGTGCCGTCACTGGTAACGGAGACGGGCGTCAGCATCGAAGTCGCCTTCGGCTGAAAACTCGCCGCGCTCAAATCCTGCGGAGCAAACGCCGTAAAGCTCGATTGCCCTAACACGACATCCGCGGGCTGGTAATTCTGCGTCGGGATATTGCGCCAGATCAGCACACGGTTGTTCGACGTATCCGCCACGAACAGCCGGTTTCCTTGAATCCACACTCCCTGCGGACCGCGCAGGCTACGTTGCGTCGGCAACTGCCCGCCTTCATTCGCGCGCCCCGTCCGGAAATCCGGTTGCCCCAACACGATATCGGCCGGCTGATTGTTCACCGTCGGAATCGAGCGCCAGATGAGAACGCGGTTGTTATCCGTGTCCGCCACGGCAATGATGCGCCCGTCGGTGGCCACCGCTGTCGGATGTTGCATCCCGCTTTGGCTCAGATTGATCTCGTTCTTTGAGAAATCCGGCTGTCCCAGTACCAGGTCCGCCTTCCCCACGCATACCTGGCACCGTTCCTCGGTAATCGGCAATTCCTTCGTCGGCTCCGGAATCGCGCTACGGATATCGCGGTAGATCAGGATACGGTTGTTGCGCGGAGTGGCGGAAACGCGATTGTCGTCCACCACCACCAGCATGCCGTTCGCAAAAGCAATGCCGCTGGCTGCGCCAACGACTGCGTCATTCGAAACGGGCTGCTGGGCGGTAAACGTGCGCTGTCCAATGACCGCGCGAGCCGCCATGCCGCTAAAGAAGTCGGCGGCCGAACACAATCCGGCTAACAGAAGGAAACCTACGAAGACTCGCATGGAGATTTAGTGCGTTAAAACCTTGATCTCTAAAGTATAGCAACGAGTGGGACGCGTTTCGCGCCTCCCTGGTTTCAGCTTCACTGCCGCGTGATCGCCAGCGACCTCCACGTCATGTTCCCAGCCGCGTCGAAAGCCCGCACCATCACGGAGTTAAGCCCCATCAACAACGGATACTCGAAACGCCAGTCTATCGTACCAGTGGCCTTTCCCGTGCGGTTGCCGTTCCCAATGAAATCCACTTCTTTCACCCCAATGTTGTCCGATGCCGTCCCGGAAATCGTGATTGTGGCGCTCGCCGTCACATGGCTCGATTCCAGCGGATACAGGATTGTCAGCGCCGGCGCGCTCGTATCCGCCACCGGCGGCGGTGGCGTGTACTGCACATCCAACACGGCGCTTGCCGTCAACCCCGCCAGGTTCGTAGCCATCACAGTAATGCGGTTCAAACCGGATTCCAGCGGGATCGCGCTCGTCGTCCACGCGCTTGCTCCCGCGATGGATCCGCCGCTTCCCCGCGAATTGGTCCAGACAATGCGGCTTAACGTTCCCTCCGGACCCGCTGTACCGCTGACCACCACGGTTCCACGCTCCGCCACATAGGTCCCCGCACTCGCCGGCGATACGATCCGCACGAATAAGCCGGCCGCTGCCGTTTCCCGTATCACACGCACCTGCTGGATCGCTTTCGCCTGCGCGGTATCTGTCGCCGTGATCGTGATCACGTTCTCCCCCGTCTGCAACGTAATCCCGCCAATCGTCCACGGCCGGTAGCCCTGCGCCGTCCCCGCTCCCCCTCGGTTGTTCACCCACGTCACCACCACCGTGCCGTTCCCGCCACTCGTCGTCCCCGAAAGATCCATGTGAGCCGCATCCGTGCCCCCCGCCGTTGCGTTCACCGCCAATTGCAGCGCCGCGGGAGTGCCGCTCGTGGTCCCTGATCCACTCGCGTACAACTCCCGGATCGCCGCAATATCTTCCGCATTCAGTTGCGTCACTCGCCGGTAGTAGGGATACATCACCGCGTTCGGGTTGTCGCTGTGCCCCAACCCCAGCGCATGCCCCAGTTCGTGCAAAGCAACGCTGAACAGATCCGTACCCGTCCCCACCTGCCAGTTCTCGTCATCGTCCAGATGCATGTCTCCTGCGATCGATTCCGGATTCGGCGGCGCCGGAAAAAACGTATGCGCCAACGTCTTGCCCGCTCCGTCAAACGGATACCCGTCCCCGTGGTCTCTCGAGGCAAACTGCACATTGATGGTACGAGAATCCTTCGCCGAACCAGCCGGCTTGAATTGCAGTTGTACGTAGTTGCCCCACTCCCCCATCGCCCGCAGAATCTCCGCCCGCGCCGTTTCCGGCGCGATCCGCCCCGTGTACGACGAGTAGAAATATCCCAACTCCGCGCTCCCCCTGCCCGGACCATCCCACCCTTCGCCTATCTTGGC
>CALFYN010000477.1 GCA_937952345.1 uncultured Acidobacteriota bacterium | reverse complement strand
CCGATGAGCAGTTGCGCGCCCGCCTGCTGGAGCGCTTCGGGAAAGAAACCGTGACCCCGTCCACGGCACAAGCCTTCGTCGCGAAACTCTACGGCTTCGACGGTTGGGAAGCGCTGGCCGCCTCAGCCGCCGTGCCCCGCGCGCGTTCGGGCCGCGCCACGCCCCCCTTCTACCGCGTCGATTGGCATGAGAATTGGATTGAGCCGCGGCCTCCGCTCTCCTCCGCCGATTGGGACGAGATCATCGCCGTAATCCAGGAGCACGGCATCGCCGAATTGCGATCCGCAGGGCAGATGACCGGCGATATTCTGAAGCGCGTGGCTCGCCTCCCCTCGCTGCGCCGTCTGCAACTGGAGGGCTCCTGGCGCGTGACCGATGACGGCTTGCGGCCTCTCGCCCGCATGGAGAATCTGGAGTCCCTCAATCTCACCGGATGCCAGATCACAGACCACGGCCTCACCGTGCTCGGTGCACTCGGCGGCCTGCGCCAATTCCAGTTGTTCCACCACCGTGGTGTGTCCGATGCCGGCCTCGCCCATCTGCGGCATTGCCGGAAGTTGGAGCGTGTCGAACTGCTCGGCTCGTCATCGGGAGATGGCGCCATCCGCGCCCTCGGTGGAATGCCGGCATTGCGGCATCTCAAATCGGGAGATCTGGTCACCGATGCCGGGTTGCCGCTGCTTGCCGGCATTCCGGCGTTTGCGCAATGGCAGGGTGGCGAACCCCGCTACTCGCTCATGGGCTTCGATGCCGGGCCCACCTACCTCTTGCTCCGCGGCCAGATGACCGATGCCGGGCTACATGCCTTGCACGGGCTGGCCGGACTGTTCGCCCTGAACCTGGATGACGCACGCCTCCCGTTCACCGCCGCCGGCGTGCGCGCGTTGGCCGCGCTGCCGCATCTGGGCTGGCTTGGCCTGGATGCCACGGACGAAACGATGCCCGCCATCGCCGCTCTGCCCCATCTGCGCATGTTGATGTGCCAGGACACCGCCGCCGGCGAAAAGGGCTGGACCGCCCTCAGCCGTTCGCGCACGCTGCAGTACATCTGGGGCCGCCGCTGCTACGGATTGAACGGGACCGCCTTTCGCGCCCTGGCCACGATGCCCGCCCTGCGCGGTCTGGCAGCCAGTTGCCGCAATGTTCCCGATGATGCCCTGACCGCCCTGCCGGAGTTCCCGTCGCTCGCCGAGTTCATGCCGATGGATGTCCCCGACGCCGGCTTCCGCCACATCGCCATGTGCCACCGCCTGGAAGCGCTCTGGTGCATGTATTGCCGCGAGACGGGCGACGAGGCCACCGCACACATCCGCACGCTCCCCCAACTGCGCACTTACTATGCCGGCCAGACACGCATCACCGACCGCAGCCTCGAGATGCTCAGCACCTTGGAGACACTCGAGAAGCTGGAGTTCTGGTCGTGCGCCGGATTGACCGGCGCCGGCATCGCCCTGCTGCGAACGCTCCCCCGTCTCAGGGAGTTGACCGTCGATTCATCACCCGGCGTCAGCCGGCAGGTCGCGGCTCAGTTTCCGTCCACCGTCCGCGTGCGCGTGGGGTAAGGTTCACCGCCCTGGCGAATATTTCTTTCCCCAATCCCGCCAACCACTTGCAAGCTCCTGGCACGGTGCAACACCCTCGTCTCCGGAGACTCTCCTGCTACCGTCAAGCCAGGAGCGTCCCATGCATTCCACCGGCGTCCGGAAGACGAAATTCATCACAATTCATCACAATTCATCACTTTCATCGCAAACTCCACGCGATGCGCTTCATCGCAGCGAGCGTAAATACTGTGGCAGCGAGTGCAACTGATCCACATGGTCAGGCGCCGTATTGCCCGCGTAGCCGCGCAGTTCGAAGCCGCCGGCTTTGTACCCGCTGATCTGCTGCGTTCCCATCGGCCCCCACCGCAGTATGGGCTTCGCCCGCACCCCCAGTTGCCCCAGCAGCCAGTCCGCGGTCTCCGTCGTGCTCGCGAACGTGCCCGGAAAGATCTCCGAATGGGTGAGCAGGAAGCGCTTATGCCCGGCAATGGCGTCGCGGGCCAGGTCGCGCCAGATCGCCAGCGGCTCGGGCTCGATCTTCGATTCCAGCGGCCCAGGCACACCCTCCACATACCCCGTATGCATGCCGTCGATGCACACCACCGCGTGCACGCGGTCGTACGACGGCTTGTCGCGCAGGATGGCGCGGATAGCCCCGCAGCCCGCGCTCCAGCCTCCCAAGGTCACCGTACGGAACTTGCGCCCGGCCTTCACTTCCGCCTCTTCGAGCAACGCCAGCAACCGCCGCGGCTGCTCAAAAGCCGAGCTATACACGCCGCTGCCCGCCCCGATCTGAATCGACACCGCCGCCAGCCGGTTGCGTTCCGCCGCCACTTCGGGCAGCCACTTGCCACCATGGAAGAACACCAGCAACCCGCGCGGGTTGGCAGGCAGGTACAGGCTGCCGAGCGACAGATCGAACCGCTCCCCCGGCGGCTTCCGTTCCGCCAGTCTCGGATGCGCCCGCCGGTGTTCCACCATCGGCGACGGGTTCTGCCGCATCTGCGCGGCCGCCGCCGGCAGCAGCGCCAGCGCTACCAGGCCGCCACTGACCCATCGGCGTGAAACACGCGCGCCATCGGGCGCGTCCCGCCGAACGGATACTTCTTCAGCTTGTCCTCCGTCAGCTCGAAGCCCAGGCCGGGCTTCTGGGGCAGTGGGAACCTGCCGTCCACCATGCGCATTACCGGAAATCCGAGCCATTCTTCCCACACCTTCTCCTTCATTTCCGGTTGGACGCCGCTGCAGATCTCCTGCACCAGGAAATTGGGCGTGGCCGCGTCCACGTGCACCGTGGCCAGTCCGCCGATCGGCCCTTCGCAGGCGTGCGGAGCCATCGAGATGCCCGCCTGTTCGGCGAGCGCTCCGATCTTCCACAGCGCCGTGATGCCTCCGCAATGATTGATATCGGTCTGGATGATGTCGACGACGCCCATCTCCACCAGTTGCTGCACCGAATACGATGCCACCAGCCGCTCGCCCGTGGCGATGGGCGTGGTCGAGCGCCGCGTGATCTTCGCCATCGCCCGCACGTTCTCCGGCGGACACGGCTCCTCGATGAACAGCAGATGCAGCGGCTCGGCTTCCTTAATCAGAATGGAGGCCACCGATGGGCTGGTCTTGGCGTGGAAATCGACCCCGATGTCGATATCCGGTCCCAGCCCTTCGCGCAGCATCTCCAGTTGCCGCACGGCGCGGCGGATCGAAGCCCGCGTTTCGATCCACTCGTAGTAGCCGGGGATGCCGCTCTTGAAACAGGTGATGCCTTGCTGGCTGGCCGAAGCGCGCACCGCGCGCAGTTGTTCCAGGTTGCCCGCCCGCACGTGGTAGTAGCCGCGCACCCCGCGCGCATCCATCGGGCCGCCCAGCAATTGATACACGGGCATGCCCAGCGCCTTGCCGCGGATGTCCCACAGCGCCTGGTCGATGCCGGACATCGCCGAGCCGATCACCGGGCCGGCGCGGTAGAAGCTGTGCACGTACATCGATTGCCAGATGTGCTCCACCTGCATGGGATCGGCGCCGATGAGGAACTCGCGGAAATCCTCGATGCAGGCGATGACGGCGGCGGCCTTGCCCTCGAGCGTGCCTTCGCCCCAGCCGACGACGCCCTGATTCGTTTCCAGCTTGACGAACACATAGGGGCGGTCGGAATCCGGAGTCAGCGAGACGCCGAACACCTTCACGCCCGTGATGCGGAACTTCGAGCCCGTGGCATCGAAGGCATTGGCCCCCAACGGGCGCGCCGATTGCATCATCGGTGCGCATCCGCACAAATCGGAGGCCTGTAGGGCAGGTGCGGCCAGCGTGCCCGCGGCCAGGCTGTGGAAGAAGCGGCGGCGTTTCATTGGATGAGGCTCCCGTAGCGTTCGATGGATTGGCGTTGCACAGTGATGCCGAGTCCCGGCTGGTTCGAAAGCGCGGCGAACCCGCCGCGCACCGTTTCCACATCCGGACCGGCGATGGCCGCGCGCATGGCGCGATCTTCAGAGGAGGCAGGGTAGGGAATATGTTGAATAAAGAAGTTGGGCAGGCTCGCCGCCAGGTGCAGCGCGGCGGCCGTGTTGATGGGCCCCTCGCCATGCCGCGGCGCCACGGCCACATAGTAGGTTTCGGCAAGCGCCGCGATCTTGCGCACACCGCCCACTCCGTGCAGCGCCAGTTCCGGGCGTACGATGTCCACCGCGTCTTCGCGCAGCAGGTTCTGGAAGAAGCTTGCTTGCGGAGTATCCGCGCCAAACCCCAGCGGCGTCACGTTCTCATCGGCCAGCTTGCGCAGCGGACCCAGGCTGGACGTGCCGCAGGGCTCATCGAACCACAGCAGATGCTCGCGCTCGAAAACCGAAGCGAGCGTGGCGGCGTCCCCCGGCGTAAGGCGGCCCGCACCGCTCAGGATGAAATCCGCGTTCTCTCCCGCAGCCTTGCGCATCGCCGCCAGCCGCCGTTGCGCGGCCACCACGAACGCACGCCCCGAGTTGCGGAACGGCGGCGCCGGAGCGGGAATGAAGAACGCCTGGAATCCGCCACCGCGGGCCGCTTCCAGGCCGCGCAGCAGTTCCTCGTCGGATGCGCCCTCGATCGCCGTGAACGCCCGTACCTTGTGCCGCGTCGGCCCGCCCAGAAACTGATACAGCGGAGCCTTGGCCCGCCGCGCCTGGATATCGAGCGCGGCAATGTTCACCGCGCCCGCGGCCGGATGCCCGCCCAGCTTGACGCGCAACGCCTCGAAGGCGCTCTCCTGCTGATTGGCGAGCAGTGTGCGCAGTGTGGCCACGTCGGCGCCGGTGAGCGGGCGGCACTCGCCCCAGCCCTCCTGCCCATCGCTTGTGGCCAGCCGCAACGCGGCCCACGCGCGCCTGCCCGATGGCTGGCGCATGTTCCAGACGGTGACGGACGAGATCATCGGCGGCTGCCTCCCCTTCTCACTGGCGAAAGCAGCAAGTATACCGAAGTTGGCGGCCGGGTTCGACGGTTAGCGCTTCTGCGACTTCTCGATTTTCGCCCAGGTGTCGCGCAACGTCACCGTGCGATTGATCACCAGCTTCTCCGGTGTCGTGTCCTTGTCCACGCAGAAGTAACCGAGCCGCTCGAATTGATAGCGGCTGCCCGGAGCGGCATCTTTGACGCTCGGTTCGATCTTCGCCATGCGCACTTCGAGCGAGTTCGGATTCAGCGACGCCGTGAAATCGGCCCCTTCCTCTTCCGATTCGTTGTCCTGGCGCAGCAGGTCGTTATAGAGGCGCGCTTCGAAGTCGACGGCATGGGCGGCGGAGACCCAGTGGATGGTCGATTTCACACGGCGGCCATCGGGTGCGTTGCCGCCTCTCGTCTCCGGATCGTACTTGCAGCGGATCTCGATGATCTCGCCCGTCGCCGGGTCCTTTTCGACGCCCGTGCAGGTGACCAGATAGGCGTAGCGCAGCCGCACTTCGCGGCCCGGAGCCATGCGGAAGTACTGCTTCGGCGGATCCTCGCGGAAGTCCTCGCGTTCGATGTAGAGCACCTTCGAGAACGGCACCTTGCGGCTTCCGGCCGAGGCGTCTTCCGGATTGTTGACCGCGTCCATCTCCTCCACCAGATCCTCGGGGTAGTTCTCCACCACCAGGCGGATCGGGTCGAGCACGGCCATCACGCGCGGCGAACGGATGTTCAGATCCTCGCGCAGGCAGTGCTCCAGCAGCGAATGCTCAATGATGCCGTTGGTCTTCGAAACCCCGATGCGGCTGCAGAACAGGCGCATCGCTTCCGGGCTGTAGCCGCGGCGGCGCAGTCCGCTCAGCGTGGGCATGCGCGGATCGTCCCAGCCCGAAACGTAGCCCTTCTCCACCAGCATCAGCAGCTTGCGCTTGCTGAGAATCGTGTTGGTGAGATTGAGCCGGTCGAACTCGATTTGCTGCGGATGGTGGATGCCCAGTTGATCGATATACCAATCGTACAGCGGGCGGTGGTCTTCGAATTCCAGTGTGCAGATGGAATGCGTGATGCCCTCGATCGAATCGCTTTGCCCGTGCGTGAAATCGTACATCGGGTAGATGCACCATTTGTCGCCGGTGCGGTGATGCTCGGCGTGCAGGATGCGGTACATCACCGGGTCGCGCATGTTGAAGTTGGGCGACGCCATGTCGATCTTCGAGCGCAGCGTGCGCGTTCCATCGGGGAACTCGCCGGCGCGCATGCGCTCGAACAGTTCCAGGTTCTCTTCGACGGAGCGGTTGCGGTAAGGGCTTTCCTTGCCGGGTTCGGTGGGCGTGCCGCGATAGGCCCGCACTTCCTCGGCGGTCAGATCGCAGACGTAAGCCTTCCCTTGCTTGATCAGCTCCACCGCCCACTCATAGAGCTGGTCGAAATAATCCGATGCATAGAACAGGCGATCGCCCCAATCGAATCCCAGCCAGCGTACATCCTCGATGATGGATTCGACGTACTCGGTCTCTTCCTTGCAGGGGTTGGTGTCATCGAAGCGGAGATTGCATTCGCCGCCGAATTCGATGGCCAATCCGAAGTTCAGGCAGATGGACTTGGCATGGCCGATGTGCAGATAGCCGTTGGGCTCGGGTGGAAACCGTGTGCGGACGCGCCCTCCGAATTTGCCGCTCGCATTATCTTCGAGGATGATATCGCGGATAAAATGCGAAGGCCGCGCTGCTTCACTGTTGTCGAGACTATCCTTACTTTCAACGTCCATGGACATAAAATCCAGTATAGCCAGCGCCGGGGAGTCTGCCATAATTTCAACGAGATGGACGGGGCGCCGGGACAGATCGGGGTCTATACCATTGTTCGCGAAATCGCCCAGGGCGGCACGGGAGTGGTGTATCTTGCCGCGCGCACGGCGGACTTCCATAAGCAGGTGGCCGTCAAGGTTCTGAAACGCGGCATGGATACGGCGGCCGTGCTGGAGCGCTTCGAGCGCGAACGCCAGATTCTGGCGCGCCTCGAACATCCGCATATCGCCCGGCTGCTGGATGGTGGAGCGCTGCCCGATGGCCGCCCCTACCTGGTGATGGAATACGTCGACGGCGAGCCGATTACCGCTCATGCCGCCCGGCTGGCTGTGGCCGAGCGGTTGCGGCTGTTCCTGCAGGTCTGCGACGGCGTCAGTTGCGCCCACCGCTCGCTGGTGGTGCACCGCGATCTCAAGCCCGGCAACATTTTGGTTACGGCGGAAGGCGCGGTGAAGCTGCTCGACTTCGGGATCGCCAAGCTCCTCGAAGCCGGGGCTGGGCAAACGATGGAGATGCAGCCCGGCGAGCCGGGGCCATTCACTCCCGAGTATGCCAGCCCGGAGCAGATTCAGGGGCGGCCGGTGACGGTGGCCTCGGACATCTATTCGCTGGGCGCGGTGCTCTACGAGATGCTGAGTGGGCGGCCGGCGCATGTGCTCAACGGACGCTCGGCAGGGGAAATCGAGCGCGCCGTCTGCGAGCGCGAGGTGGCTCGTCCAGCGAGTTTCGGGGCGCATCTGGCCGCCGACCTCGAAGCGATCCTCGCCATGGCGCTGCGCAAGGAACCGGACCGCCGCTACCGCTCCGTCGAGCAGCTTGCCGCCGATGTGCGCAGCTATCTCGCAGGGCGGCCCGTGCTGGCGCATCCGGACAGCGCCGCGTATCGGACGGGCAAGTTTCTGCGGCGCCACAAAGGCATGATGCTGGCCGCAGGGCTGGCGATTGCCGGTGTGCTGGCGGGTACGGCGATGGCCGTGTATGAGACGCGCTTGGCGCGGCGTAATGCGCAGGTGGCCGAGCAGCGCTTCGCGCAGGTGCGCAAGCTCGCCGGCACGATGCTGTTTGAGCAGTACGACCGCATTCGATCGCTGCCAGGCGCCACCAAGGCGCGAGAGTCGATTGTGGGCACTGCCCAGCAGTACCTGGACAGTCTCGCCGCCGAGGCGGGCAATGACCGTGCGCTGGCGCTCGAATTGGTGGCCGCCTACCACAGGCTCGGCGATGTGCAGGGTATGCCGGGTGGGGCGAATCTGGGCCGCGTGCCCGATGCCATCCGCAGCTATTCCAAGGCGCAGGCGCTG
Organism: uncultured Acidobacteriota bacterium; assembly: GCA_937952345.1. GTDB lineage: Bacteria > Acidobacteriota > Terriglobia > Bryobacterales > Bryobacteraceae > CADEFT01. The sequence continues at coordinate 111 of CALFYN010000477.1, read as the reverse complement.
TTGCAGGAACTGCCGGTTACGGATGCGCAGGTGCTGAAGCTCTCGATTCTGAATCTGCGCGTCGCCGCGTTAGAGGAACGCGAGGGCCGAATGGACGTAGGCCGCCGGTTG
>CALFYN010000476.1 GCA_937952345.1 uncultured Acidobacteriota bacterium | reverse complement strand
CTGGCCCATCGATTTCTCCGCAAATGCCGCATAAGCCGCATTGGTCGTATACCCGCGTAGCGCGGTCTCCACGCTCACACGCTGCTGCGGCAACCATCCACCCGGCGGCTTCCCGTCCACCGTCCTTCGATTCACGGCGTTATGTATCCCGCGAATCGGGTTCACGCTGATCGATGCCGGCCAATCGCTCGAAAACACCAGCCGCGCCCCGGCCTGCTCCAAAGCCCGCCACGCAAACGACAGCGGCAGCCGTTCCGCCCCAATCGCCTGGCTCCACACATCGATCGTATCCGGATCGGCATGGATCGGCTGCATCGACGCCAGCACGCCGAGCTTCGCGAAGCGCGGCAAGTCATCCTGATGAATGATCTCGATGTGCTCAATGCGATGCCGCCCTTCCCCCGCCTTCTCGTACGCATCCAAAGTCAGCCGCACCCCGCGATCCCCAATCGCATGCGTGAACACCTGCAGTCCATTGCGATGGCACCGCGCCACCATCGCCTCAAACTTCTGCTGCGTCCAGGCAGGGCTCCCTACGCCGTTATGATTCGCATACGGCTTGAGCATCGCCGCCGTGAACGATTCAATCACCCCGTCCATCATCAGCTTCACGCCGCGCACGCGCACCAGCCCCGTGCTGTACTTCTTCGCCAGCTTCGCCACCTCATCCGCGCGCGTCAGCGGAGCCTCCGGCCCAATCGACATCGCAAACGATATCCGCACCGTCAGTTCCCCGCGCCGCGCTAACTCCTCATACAGCGAAAGCTCCTCTTCGTCGCCACTGGCGTTCTGCATCGACGTGATGCCCAGCCGCGCGGCCAGCTTCATCCCCTGCCGCAGCGCCTGTAGTTTCTCCTCACGAGTCGTCACCGGCACATGCTTGCGCACCAGCGCGATAGCCCCTTCCTTCAATGCCCCCGAAGGCTGTCCATCCGCATCCTTCACAATCTCGCCATACCCGTTGAACCGCGTCGCCCGGTTAATATCCGCGCGCTCCAACGCCTTCGAATTGGCCCAAGCCGTATGCCCGTCATACGCCGTCAGCAACACCGGCCGGTCTTTCACCACCGCATCGATGTCTTCCTTGCGAGGCAGCCGCTTGTTCGGAAAACAGTAATACTCCCACCCGCGCCCCGTGATCCACTGCTTCTCCGGATGCGCCTTCGCATACTCGGCGATCTTCGCCTGAATCGTCTCCAGCGTACACACACCCGTCAAGTCGATATTCGCCAGCCCCAGCGATCCGCTCAGGAAGTGAAGATGCGCATCGTGAAACCCGGGAGTCACTAGCTTCCCGCCCGCATCCAGCACCTGCGTGCGCCCCGTATGCCGCTTGCGAATGGCATCGTTCGATCCCACGGCCTGCACAATGCCGTTATCCACAAACACCGCTTCCACAAACGGCTGCCGCGCATCGCCCGTCCACACACGCCCATTATGGATCGCCACCTGCTGCGCCCAACCCGATGACGCAATCACAGCCCAAGCGAAAATCGCCAAGCGGATCATTCCGCAAAACTTACCCGGCATCGCAACCGGTGGAAAGAGAGGTCCATCGCATCGCCGCATCTATATTGAATATAGATCGAGCTTAGGTACGGATCTCTTCGAGCATCCGTGTGATGGACAACTCCACCGGAAATCGCGCGGCGGATAACAAATCCCGCAACGTGGAAACCTGCGATTGCCACGCCGGAAATTCCACGTTCACCGCGGGTACGGTTTTTCCGTTCCGCGCGATTTCCGCATGATGATGAATTTCCGGATTGATGGGAAAAGGCGCCGACGCGAGAGTTTCCAGAAGTTCCTCGAGCAGATACGCTTCCACCGTCACTCGAAGAGAATACAAATCCCCTTGTTCGCTGTGCAGGTCTTGCCAGACGCTCATTCATGGCCTCCTAAAGCCGTGGCGTCCAGCCTCTGGAAATAAGAAAGCCCTGCGGGTGCAGGGCTTATTAGGATTCCCGATGACTGACCCGCCTTTAGCACTTTTTTACGTGGTTGCAAGTAGCCAGATCCCCTTGCGGGGAGCCTAAATCACTCCACGTGACAAGGACAGAGTATCATCGGATGGGAAAAAAGACAATAAGGAAATTCGGGAACGGGCTACTTCGCCGTACGCGGCCCGTACACCGGCGGCGCTGCCCCAACCTCGTAAGCCCCCAGATCCGGAGCCTTCCCCGTATACCCGTCATTGACATTGGGAATCGCCACCCCGGCATCCACTGCCTTCGATCCCGCCTTCAGCCGGAAATCGAGATCCGCCGCTCGATACACCGCATGCGGCTGATCCGCATCCGGAGCCTTCAGGTTCTCGAAGATCGAGTAGTCCACCTCCATCCCATGAGCCTCCTGCCTGCTCGCCTGCCGCAAGGCCGCCAGCGACCCCAACCGCTTCGCCCGGTTGCGATCCACCTCATAGCTCACCGCCGTACCCTCGGGAGCCAGCCACAGAAACTGATCCGTCGCCTTCGGGTTCAGCCGGTAGCCGTTATAGTCGTAGCTCGAATAGGCCGTCGCATTGGAGAAGCGGAACACCGATCGCCCCGGTGCGTCTCTCCCCAGAATCAGGTTATTGCGGAACAACACGTTCGAATAGATATCCCCCGGCAATGCCTCCGTGATCAGCGTGTTGTGATACAGCACCATTCCCGATGGCTTCACGTTGAACTTCAGCCCGCAGCCCGTCGGCACGTTATAGATCACGTTGCGAATGTAATAGGCAGGCCCGCCATACACCGGCTGCGCGCTCAAACCGCATTGCGCCGCGTTCACTCCCCGATTGCGCAGGATACGGATGTTGTGCACCCCGCCGTCAGCCTCGATGAAGTCATCGGCCATCAGATAAATATCGTTGTTGTAGATGTCAATCGCCGTGGCGCGCCGGTCTTCTTCCACATCCGGCGAGCCATGCGTGCACACCGACACGCCATCGTGGAAATAAGCAATGTAGTTATGCGCGATGACGTGTCCCTGCCCATACACCTTCACCGCGTGATAGCTCTTCAGCTTGTTGCCCCCGTAAATGCCTGGACTATACCAGCCGAGCAGCCGGTGCTGGTCATCGCGCCCCAGCATCACGTTGTCCATGATGAGAAAGTCGTTCGAGCCCGCATACTGCCCGTTCACGGCGACGCCCACATCCTCGAAACGGCAGTTGCGAATCGTCAGCGCCTTCGCCCCCAGCACATCCTTGATACCCGCCTGAAAAGCGATGTCCGCATTGCGGAACGTGATCCCTTCAAAGATGTGGTTCTCCGTGGCCATCACGTTGAACAGCATGTGCGCGCCATCGCCATCGAAGATGACTTCGCCATCGCCCGCCGCGCGGATCACGATCGGCCGGTCGGGAGTCGCCTTCGCCGTCAGGTGATACGTGCCGTCGAAGTCGAGCCCCATGGGATGCGAGTACTGCATGCGCTCGCCCTTGTAGAGGCCGGCATGGACCAGAATCGTATCGCCCGACCGCGTCTTGCGCTCGCTCAGCACGGCCCAATCACCATTGCCCGAACCGAAGTAGGCCTGCTTCAGTCCCGTGAACGCGGGCTGCTTCTTCTCGCCCTTCCAGGTCGGCGGATACACATGCAGCGTGCGCCCGTTCGTGCGCGCCGCCTGCGGCACGGCGCGAGTCCGCACTTTCACGGTCTGCACGGCAG
>CALFYN010000475.1 GCA_937952345.1 uncultured Acidobacteriota bacterium | reverse complement strand
GCAATTGCGCGGTGATGATTCCATCGGAGAAGACGGTGCTGCTGGCGGCGCGGGCCAATTGGGGGAAGCACACGCCGGGCGATGCCTCGGCGCCCACCAATCAGCACATTAAACTGCTCAGACAGGCGTTGGGGAAAGGTAAGCGATAAAGCCGCGGAAGGTGACTTCGCGCGGTTGACCTCGGAATACGGGGGCGAGCGTTTCCTCGCACCATGCGCGGATTTCGCTTTTCGCGATGCCGTTGCGCATGGCGGCGGCGACGTTGGTTTCCGTCATGGCGTATTCGAGATAGAAATGCGGGGCGACGGAGATAGGAACGGCGAACTCTTCGCTTTCGCGGAGTTGGAAGCCGGGGGTGTTGGTGGATAGCGTTTGCGGGTCGATGGTGCGGCAGGGCGGCGAGGGATACCGCTGTTTGAATTGCGCGTTCCAGCGAGCTAGGGCATTTGATCCGGCCATGTCGTCGCCTTGGCCGAAGTCATAGACGATGAGAGTGCCGTCGTTGGTGATGACGCGGCGGGCTTCGGGGAAGAACTGCGAGAGATCGGCCCAGTTGAGGGAACCGGCGGCTGTCAGCAGCGGCATGGAACGGGAGCGCAGAGGAATGGCTTCGGCGTTACCGGCGAGGAACGCGGCGTTGGGGGCAATGGTGCGGCTCCAGCGGAGCATGTTGAGGTAGGGCTCCATACCGATGGCTTCTTGGGTGATGGGCGCGAGGGCGCGGGTGGATAGGCCGGTGCCGCAGCCGATGTCGAGGGCTCGCTCGACGCGGCCGGTGCGGTGCGCGATGAGTTTGATGACGTGGGGATGCACGGCGGGTCGCCATTGGGCGTAGCCTTCGCCGAGGTAATCGGAGTTGAAGATGTCTTCCACTAAGCTTTTTGGCCTTTCCATTCCTGGGGTTTGCCTTTGTCCGGCGTTAGGCGCACGGTGTATGTGCCTTGCTTGTGGACGCGCGGGGTGAAGGTGCGTCCCTGGATGCGGACGGTGAAGGCCACTTCGTTGGTGGCCTCGTCGATGACTTGCACAACAGGATCGTCGACGGGGGACTTGATTTCCGGCAAGGCGTAGCGGGCGTTGCTGATGCCGTTGTCGTATTGATGGATGGTGATGGGCCAGCCGGGGTAGGGCTTGGCTCCGGGTTTGGTGGCATCCACGTGGCGGGCCCAGTTGGCCAGGTGGATATTGCGCGACTTGCGATCGACTTCGATGATGCCGTAGCCGGTGGCGCGATCGTAGAGCGCGGCGGGCTTCAAGCCGGTTTGATGCGGATTGGACACTGCGTGCACGGTGATCTTGTTGCCGAAGCCATCGATGTATTCGCCGCAATTGCGCGGACTGCCGGCGGGGCAATTGGCTCCGGTCTTGGGCGGGTACCAGCGGCGGGGGAAGAGATTGCTGATTGCCGGAGTGCAGATCATGTAGGGGCCGTCGTTGAAATCGTCGATGCCGTAGCGGACGGTGCTACCTAAATGCTGATCGCCGCCGATGTGGAAGGCGGATGCTTTGCGCATGGCTCGGAGGCCGCGCGTGCGCGGGGTTTGGGGCCAACCGTTCGAATCGTGATCGGCCACGAGCATCTCACCTTCGGCGTAACCGCCGGGGGGCAGGATGGGCAGCTTTCCGGTGACGGAATCGGTGGTGGCGGGAGGCGGCAGAGTGCAGAGATTGGCCCACAGGGTTTGGGAGACGAGCACCTTCATATAGGCGCCGTTCCAATCCTGGGCCCACTTTTCGAGGAAGGCGAGTTGGCGGGGGCCGAGCAGTTCGGCTCCGGGGACGTCGCCATCCTGCGGGGCTTTGTAGCGCGGGTTCTGGGCCCAGCCGTTGCGGATATCGGCCCAGGGGATGGTGTGGCGGGGCGACGATTTCCACTTGCGGTCTTCGATGATGGCGAAGCTGACGCCACCGTAGACGAGGGATGTGTAGTAGACGCCGATGTTCTGGCTGACGGGCGTGGGATCGAAGGGATCGGGCAGGTGGCTGGTCTGGTGGCGCTGCACCATGTTCACCAGTTCGGCGGCCATCTTGTAGCCGCCGGAATCCTGCCAGCTTTGCACGGGGCTGGTTTTGGTTTCGGGATCGTTGGGATCGAGGATGGCTTTCTTGCCGGCCGAGCCCCAGACGTTGCCGTGATAGACGTCGTGATCGTCGGGCAGGCAGATGGTGGGGATGTCGTGGAAGAATTCGCGGAAGCTCCAGCCGAAGATGAGCCACTTGCGGAGGTTATCGAGGGCGGCTTGTTCGGTGGGCTCGAATTGAATGCCGTAACCGCCGACACCTTCGTAGATCTGATCGCCGGTGAAGAAGAGGATGTCGGGGTTGAAGTGGCGGAGGTTGTTGGCGATGTCCTGGTGGGGGAAGCCGACGTCGTCGCAGCAGGTGAGCGCGCCGATGATGAGCTTGCGGCCGTCGCCGGGATCCTTGCGCACGGTGCCTTCCCAGGTGTGTTCGGCGCGTTCGCCTTTTTCGTCGCGGAGGGCGAGCAGCACGCGGTAGGGCGTGTCCCTGGTGTCATCCCAATCGGGGACGCGGAAGGTGGCGGTGCGGGCGAGTTGATCCATGGTCGCCTTGGCCACCGTCTTCCACTGGTTGCCGGCTTTGACTTGCAGTTCGGCTTCGTGGTTGCCGGCTTCGAGGGGGGCGAGTTGCGCGGTCATCTTCAGCACACGGCGGCTGAGCGTGTGCATGGCGAAGTAGATGGGGCCGAAGGCGCGGTCTTTGAACTCGGAGACTTTGCTGCCGGTGAGATCCCAATCGGTGAACCAGAAGCGGAGGTTTCCGGTGCGGGGGGCGTTGCGGCGATTGATGGCGGCTTTTGGGATTTCGCCGGAGTGGCAGACGAGGGAGACTCCGCCGACGATGGATGCGGCGGGTACGCTTTTCTGGACTTGGGCGAGGCGTGCGCCGGCGCGGTCGAGTGCTTCGAGGGTTAGGGTGTAGTCTTTTTCGGTTGGGGTGGCGGTGAGCTTCAATTGCAGTTGCGGATCGAGGGGGACTTGGACCGCGGCGCCTTCGGGCTGGCCGATGAAGAGGCGGCCTTGGGAGGTGATGCCGGCGTGCATGCCGTTGCCGTGCACGGCGTCGGAGCGGTAGTCCTTGAACTGGCTTTGGATGCCGATGCGGAATCCGGCGAAGCCTTCTTCGAGCATTTGGCGGTCTTCTTCGAGACGGCCGAGTTTGACGGACATGGTGAAGTCGCCTTTGGTGGAGTTGACTGCACGGGTGAGGAGGAAGACGTTGCGGTCGACGCCGGCGATGAAGCATTCGAGACGGCCGTTGCGGATGCGCCAGTCCTGCATGGGATTGGCCCAGTATTCGGGGCCGAGCCAGGGGCGGGAGAGATCGGCTCGCCACTGGCTGTGGAAGTCGGCGGCGTGCGCGGCCGCGGCGGCTACTGTCGTGGTGACGAAGGAACGGCGTGATAGACGTGGCACTTTTACAGGATATCGAGTCGCACCTTATCCGGGCGATCGCGGCAGGAGGGATCCATTTTGGGCCGCCGATGGACGCCGATGAACGCTGATTCGGAATTGACTGAATCCTGATTAGCCTCGGTGTTCACGAAGCCCCGGCAACAATACTCCGGCCAAGTTCAGCGGATCGGCACCTACGATGACAGTGGGTTCAGTGGCATCGGCGGTTTCGCGGCGGACTTTGCGGAGGAGGTCGAGGGCTTCGGGGCGGGCGAATTGTTCGCCGGTGAAACCATCGACGAAGCGGCCTCCGCGTATCGTGCCTTGAGCTTCCATTTTGCGTAACACGGGGAGCAGGTCGCGCCATGCGGGAGCCATGGATTCGCGCGCCATGAGATCGCGGAAGACCACTCCCCAGCGGACGAGGAGTTGTTTGGCAATGCGCTCGTTGCGCTCGGCGGTGGCGATGCCGCCGGGGATGCGACGGAAGAGGGCCCAGCGTCCGGCGGCGTGGCGGGGGCGGGCGAAACGGCCTTTCCCTTCCCCACGGCGGCGCTTGGGGTCGATGAGAGCGCGGAGGTTCTCGAAGCCGTCGGCGGTGACGAGTCCGGCGGCTACCAGTTCCCAGAGCGCGTCTTCGACTTCGCTGGGTAGGCGGTGGGCGGCGCGGACGAGGTCGGTGAAAAAGCAGGCTCCGTATTGTTCGAGTGCACCGAGGACATCGCGGGCGGGGTGCGATAGGGCGTCGTGCTGGAGCGGGACGTCTTCGACCAGCCAGCCGGCGTCTTCGCGCAGGAAAAAAGTGATGGGGGCGATGCGCGTGGGACGCACATGGCGGGCGTCGCCTTCGAGGGCGGGATGCGGCGAGAGGCGGCCCCACATGATTTCGCCCGCAAGACAGAGTTGGTCGAGGTACTCGGGGTCGTATTCGGCGATGCGGCGGGGAAAGATTTCGCTCTCCCAGGCGACGGCGGGGATTTCGTAGCCCTGTAGTTGTCGCACCACCTGCATCAGGCCTTCGACTCCGGGGAGTTGCGCGCCGGAAGCGCGATGCTGCCAGATTTCGAGGAATTTGTGGAATTGGAGCGAAGTGACGGGCTCGATTTCGCGGCGGAGTCGGCCGAGGGTGAGGCGATGAATGCGGGCGAGGATGCGGCGGTTGCACCATTCGATGGGTCCGCCTTTGCGGCGGTAGTGGCCCTGGAAGAGCTGGCCTTCGGCTTCGAGTTGGACCAGGGCTTGTTCGATGTCCAGTTCCTGCCAGGCGAGGCGTTGGGCCAGTTCGGCGGCTGTGGCGGGGCCGATTGATTCTATCCAGCCGCGCAGGGTTTCAGTGAGGCTGGCGAC
>CALFYN010000474.1 GCA_937952345.1 uncultured Acidobacteriota bacterium | reverse complement strand
AGTGGTTCAGCACCAATGATCTCAATCGTCATTCCGATTCATAACGAAGAGCCGGCCATTCTGCCCTTGTACGACAGACTCACCACCGTCATGGAAGGCGTGCGCAAACCGTACGAAATCCTTTTCGTGGACGATGCTTCGACAGACCGCAGTTTCGAGTTGCTGGCGAACCTGGTGGAGACGGATACGCGGCTGAAGGTGATCCGGTTGCGGCGCAACTTCGGGCAGACTCCGGCATTGGCCGCGGGTTTCGATGAAGCGCAGGGCGAGGTGATCGTTTCGCTCGATGGCGACCTGCAGCATGCTCCGGAAGACATTCCGTTGCTGCTCGCCAAGATTGAAGAGGGCTACGATATCGCCTCGGGGTGGCGGAAGAATCGCATCGACAATGCGGTGACGCGGAAGATCCCGTCGCGCATCGCGAACTGGCTGATGGCCAAGGCGAGCGGCGTGCGGCTGCATGACTTCGGCACGACGTTCAAGGCGTACCGCGCGGAGATCTTGAAGGAAGTGAATCTGTACGGGGAACTGCACCGCTTCATTCCGGCACTAGCGAGCCAGTATGGGGCTCGTGTGGCGGAGGTGCCGATCCGCAATACGCCGCGCGTGAGCGGGGCTTCGCACTACGGGCTGGGGCGCACGTTCCGTGTGTTGTACGACATCATCACCATCAAGTTTCTGTTGAGCTACTTCACGCGGCCGATGCACTTCTTCGGCAAGATCGGATTGGCGGGGACGCTGCTGGGTGGGGCGATCATGGCGTACCTGTTCGTGTATAAAATCACGGGGCACGAGATCGCCGTGCAGCATGGGCCGTTGATGATTGCCGGCGCACTGCTGCTGCTGACAGGGATTATGATGTTCTCTACCGGGCTGCTGGGCGAGGTGCTGATTCGCACTTACTTTGAAAGCCAGGGACGCCGCATCTATGCGGTGCGCGAAGTGCGCACGCGGCGCGAACCACAAGTCACCGACGGAGCAAGATAGAACCATGCCATCACGAAGAAAGATCCTGCACGCGGCTGCGGGAGCGGCTGCCGTGTTTCCTGTTTTGGGGGAGCCGCATCAGCATGCCACTTCAAGCGGGGCCGCGGGCGCGTATAAGCCGAAGTGGGCGACTGCCGCGGAGATGAAGCAGATGGCGGAGTTGGCTGATGTGATCCTGCCGCGAACGGATACGCCGGGAGCGTCGGATGCGAAGGTGCACGAGTTCATCGACTTCACGCTGGCCGGTGACCGGACGCGGCAGAGTGCCGTGCGCGAAGGGCTGCGCTGGTTCGCCGGGCTTGCTGTCGACGGGCGCGTGGCTGCGTTGACGAAGGCCGATGCGAATCCGCGGACGAAGGAAGGGCGCTTCTTCAAGATGTTCAAGGATCTGACCATCGATGGGTATTACGCGAGCCGTGAGGGCCTGGTGACGGAGCTGGGCTGGAGCGGGAATACATATCTGCCGGAGTTCAAAGGCTGCACGCATCCGGAGCATCAGGAGTAACGCCATGCAGGTATCACGTTCGCAACCGGTTCATGATGTGGTGATCATCGGCAGCGGCGCGGCCGGCGGCATGGCGGCATGGAATCTCACACGACAGGGCGTAAATGTTCTGGTGCTCGATGCGGGGACGAAGTTCGCGCGGTCGAGCTTCTGGTCGCATGTGAAGCCCTGGGATTGGTGGCGGAAGCTGGATCGCGGCGAGCGGCCTCCGGCGTTTCATCTGGATTTGAAAGAACAGCCGTATGAGACTCCGCCGGGGCAGCCGTTCGATCTGGTGCGGGTTTGGGGGCGCGGGGGCAAAACAAATATCTGGGGGCGTGTTTCGCTGCGGTATTCGGATTTGGACTTCGAGGGACCGGCCCGCGATGGATGGGAAGTGCCGTGGCCGTTCCGGTATAAGGACATCGCGCCTTACTACGATCGTGTGGAGCAACTTATTGGCGTGTGCGGCGGCGATGACGATCAGGACTCGTTGCCGGGGAGCAAGTATCATTTGCCGGCGCCTGCTCCGCGATGCGGCGAGCGGCTGCTGCAGAAGGCGGGCCGCGGGCTGGGATTGAACATCGTCAGCGGGCGGCGGGCGGTGTTGACGAAGCCGCACAATGGGCGGGCGCAGTGCCACTTCTGTGGTGTGTGCGGGCGCGGGTGCGATATCGGGGCGTTCTTCAACTCGAGCGATTACCTGCTGGAGCCTGCATTTCAAACGGGCAAGCTGCAGGTGATCGACAATGCGGTGGTGGCTCGTGTGTTGAACGATGCCAGTGGCAAGGCGAGCGGGGTGCAGTACTTCGATCGTGCTTCGGGCGCGGAGCGGACCGTGCGCGCGCGGGTGGTGATTGTGGCTGCGTCGTGCATCGACTCGACGCGGATTCTGCTGAACTCGAAGTCGTCGCAGTATCCGAATGGGATTGGGAATTCGAACGATGTGGTGGGGCGGTACCTGGTGGAACAGGTGCGCTTCCATATGTACGGCTTCCTGCCGGAGCTGAAAGGGACGAAGGCGCTGAACGATGACGGCATCAGCGGCGGGCATATCTATCTGCCGCGGTACAACCATCGCGATGGGCGCAAGCGCGATTACCTGCGTGGGTTCGGGATGCAGTTCTGGGGTTGTGGCGCGGGCATGGGCGCTTCGTTCGCGAAGAGCATGCCAGGGTTTGGCGCGGACTTCAAGAAGGGCGTGAAGCAGCGCTATCCGGCGCTGGTGGCGGTGCATCCGTATGGCGAGGTGCTGCCGCAGAAGTACAACCGCGTGACGGTGGAGGGCACGGCGAAGGATCGCTATGGCATGCCGGTGGCTCGCATAGCGTATCGGATCGGCGAGAACGAGCGGAAGATGATCGGCGAGATGTACGATGCGGCGGAGAGTATTCTGAAGGCCGCCAAGGCGGAGATCCTGCCGTTTGAACGCGGGTGGCTGGATAAGCTGGGGTCGGCGATTCATGAACATGGGACGGTGCGCATGGGGGCCGATCCGAAGCGGGCCGCGCTGAATGGGTACTGCCAGTTTCATGAGGTGAAGAATCTGTTCTGCGTGGATGGGGCGGCGTTTCCGACGGCTACGGAGAAGAACCCGACGTTGACGATTCTGGCCAATGCGTGGAGATCGACGGATTATCTGGCTGGGGAGATGAAAGCCGGGCGGCTGTAAGTTAGCAGGGCCGGCCGGGGGGCCGGCCGCGGGACAGGGGTCCCGCCCCACAATTTTAGTACCTTGGGTACATGCGAATTGTGTTGGCTTTGGCGGCGCTGGTGGGCGCTGCGGATGCGGCTGTCGATCTGCGCCGCGCGGTGGTGGTGGCTGGTCAGGATGCTGTGGCGGCCACTGTGTTGACGGAGGAGTTGGAGAAGCGGTCGGGTGTGCGGTTGGGCCGCGCCGAGGGGATTGCCGACGACCGGCCAACGATTGTGTTCCGGCGGGCGAAGGGGAGGGCGGAAGGGTTCCGGTTGTACCTGGAAGAGGGCGGGCGGCAGCCCATCGTGTGGGTGATGGGTTCCGATGCACGCGGGGCTTTGTATGGCGCGGGGTTGTTGTTACGGCGCTTGGATTGGGGCTCGAACAAGGTGGAACTGGCGGGGCCTCTGGATGTGACGACTGCGCCGCAGAGTGCGATTCGCGGGCATCAGCTTGGGTACCGCTCGACGGCGAATTCGTGGGATGCATGGACGGTGGCACAGTTCGATCAGTACATTCGAGAACTGGCTTTGTTTGGGGTAAATGCGATCGAGAACATTCCGTTTCAGGATCCGCGGAACAATCCATTGATGAAGGTGGGGCGGCGGGAGATGACTCGCGCGATGGGGGAGATCTGTTTGAAGTACGGGCTGGATTATTGGGTGTGGACTCCGGCATCGGTGGAGTTGAGCGATGCCAGGCAGCGGGCCGAGTTGGTGAAGCAGTTCGCGGAGATGTTCGGCGATGCTCCGAAGCTGGCGGGTGTGTTTGTGCCGGGGGGCGATCCGGGGCATAATGCTCCAGAACTGGTATTTCAGTTTATGGAGGAGGTTGCGCCGCTGCTCAAGAAAGCGCACCCGGGGGCGAAGCTGTGGTTGTCGATGCAGGGCTTTTCGAAGGAGCGTGTGGATTGGGTGCACCGGCATTTGGATCAGGCGGTGCCGGCGTGGTTTGGCGGAGTGGTGGCGGGTCCATCGAGCCCTTCGATTGCGGAGACGCGGCGGCGATTGCCGGCGGGGGTGCCGCTGCGGCTGTATCCCGACGTGACGCACAACAAGATCAGCCAGTATGAGGTGCCGGAGTGGGATCAGGCGTATGCGCTGACGCTGGGGCGTGAGGCGATCAATCCGCGGCCGTATGAGTATGCGGCGATTCACAACAAATATGCGGCATTGAGCGATGGATTCATCTCGTATTCCGATGGCGTGCACGATGATATGAACAAGGTGTTGTGGAGTGCATTGGGTTGGGATCGCGAGCAGAACGTGCGCGGGATATTGGTGGACTATGCAAGGGTGTTCTTCGATCCGGCATTGGCTGAGGAAGTGGCCGATGGGTTACTGGCGTTGGAGCGCAACTGGCGCGGGCCGCTGGCGGGGAATGGCGGAGTGGAAGCGACGCTGCGGTACTGGCAGGGATTGGAGGCTCGGGCGGGGCGTCTGAAGGACAACTGGCGCTGGCAGATGTGTTTGCTGCGGGCGAACTACGATGCGTATGTGCGGCGGCGCCTGATGCAGGATACGCAACTGGAGAAGGACGCGAATGCGGTGCTGGAGCGGGCGGAGGCGTTGGGTCCGGCGCAGGCGATGGATGAGG
>CALFYN010000473.1 GCA_937952345.1 uncultured Acidobacteriota bacterium | reverse complement strand
ATCCCCTTCCCGAAAAAATAACTCCACATCCGGTTCACAATCGCCTTCGCAAAGAACGGATTATTCTTCGACGTCAGCCAATCCGCCAACACCTCGCGGCGGTCCCCCGCCTTCGGAATCGGCGGCGCACCGATGCTCGCAATCAGATACTGCGGCTCCATCACCCGCCCCGTCTTCGGATGCTTCACCACGTTGTCATCCCGCTTCAGGTACAAAATTTCATCCCCGGTCTCATACCCCGGCTTCAATCCCACTGCCGCAAAAAACGCGGAAAGCTGGTAGTACTGATTCTGCGTCCACTGCTCAAACGGATGATCGTGACACTGCGCGCAAACCATCCGCACGCCCAGAAACACCTGGCTCGTCTTCTCCATCGACAACTTCGGCTCACGCATCACCCGGTAGTAATTCGCGGCCGGATTCTCATACGCCGATCCCCGGCTGGTCAGCAACTCCCGCACCATCGCATCGTACGGCTTGTTCGACGCAATCGAATCCCGAATCCATTCCCGGAACCCCCACGTCGCCTTGTCTCCCAAATAACGCCGGCTATTTTGCAGTAAATCACCCCATTTCACCGTCCAGTGATCCACAAACGCCGGCCGCTTCATCAGCGCGTCAATCGCCCGGGCCCGCTTCGCCCGCGCATCGCCCGCCTCCGCCAGAAACGCCCGAATCTCTTTCGGCGTCGGAGGCACGCCCGTCAAATCGAGCGATGCCCGCCGCAAAAACTCCGCATCCGACGCCGGACCCGAAGGCTGAATATGCAGCCGCTTCAACTTCGCATCAATCAACTGATCAATGTAGTTATGCTGCGGCAGCGCCACCCACGTGAAACCCGTCTTCGGATTCAGCACCGTCAGCGGCACCGTGACAAATTTGCCCTCATAGCGCACCAGAAGCGCCGCCTCGCCCTTGCGCTTCGTCTCAATCACCGACTCCGCGTTCACCTCCGCGATGTCCGGAGTGTTGCTCGTCACCGAAGCCTCCGCCGTCACATCGCGCGTCGATCCATCCGCGTAATGCGCCACCGTGCGGATCTGTTCCTTCGCCCCTGGAGCATCAAAGAAAAACTCCGCCTTCGAAACTTCCAGCTTCACCACCTTGTCCTTCGCCGGATCGCCAAACGGAGCCCCCGTCCGCAACCATTCCAGAATCAGCTTGTAGTAACGCGAGTCCGTATCAAACCGCATTCCCCCGCCGTGCGCCACCTGCATCGTCGGCTTCGCCAGCATCAAACTCCGCGCCGGATCGGCCCGGTTAAACCGCCGCCCCGACACGTCATACAGCAGCGCTTCGTAATCAAACTCCGGATCATACCCGCGTAAGCTGAGCTTGAATCCGTTCTTCCCCTTCGCCGCCCCATGGCACGGCCCCGATGTACAACCCATCTTATTCAGCACCGGCATCACGTCCTTCAAAAACGTGAGTTGCTCCGCGCTCAATGCCAAGACAGGCGCCAGTAACAAAGAAACAATCATTCGCATGGCTACTTACCGATCCTCAACGTCGCTTCCACCGGGGCGATCCTATACGGCACTTTCCCTTTTTCCCCCTGCGGCAGAATCGAAGCCGCATTCAGCAAAATCATGTGCTCACCAACCGGAGCATCCTTCCCCGCCTGGCACGCAATCGAATACTCCGCCGCCTTCTCTCCCACCTCCACCGGAGCGCACGTCACTCCCAGCGGCAGCGCGTCCGGCGTAATCGTGATCGGAGCCGTAAACCCCTCCTCACGCCGTACCGCCCCCGACAAAACTAGCCCGTTCTGTTTCGGCGGCTCCACGTGGTATCCCTGCACCACATCCACTGTGATCGCCGGAGCATACACCACTTCGTCGTTCATCCCCGTACCAGCCCGCGTGTTCAAGATCACATCGAACGTTCCCGCCGGCGTCCCAATGGTCGTATTCATCGTCAGTAATCCCTTGCCCGGCTGCCGCCGGTTTCCGTCCGAAATACGCAGATCCCGTCCCCCGGGCGTATCGGAAGCCACCACACTAGGCAGCGTCATCCCCGGAGTCTTCGCCACAAACGTCCACGGAAATTCAAACCGCATCCCCTGAATAATCCGCACCCGCCGCGGCACATTCACCTGCAAGACTCCAGCCGTCTCAGTACCCACCATCGCCGGCAACGCCATCCCCAGCCACGGAGCCTCGAACGGCCGAATCGCCCGCCGCGACGAATCCACAAATCCGAAACTTCCGCGAATGTTCGTGATCATTCCCGGACCCGTCGCCTTCCGCTCAATCCGCCCTCCATCCGGCAACTTCGCCTCTCCAATCACCGCCAGATCCAGCGTCCGCGCCGGCGCGCCCGGCTTCGCTGTCAGCGTCAACACCCCACGCCGCGATACCTGCCGCGTATCCACATCCGGAATCTCCGCCGGAATCGTCCCGCCAGACACCTCGATATCCGCCGGCAGATTCGCCGCCGTCAGCCGTATGTCTCCGTTGTATCCGCGACGCTCCACGTTCACCGTCACAATCGCCGTGCCGCCCGACGGAACATTCACATAAGGCGTCGCCAGCGACACCTCAAAGTCCGGTTGCTGTTCCCGAGCCCGAAGCCTGTACCCATACGCCGGACCACCCGCCCCATTCAGATCCTCCACCGTAATCGTCACCTGTGAAGCCCCCTTCGGCGCCTCAAACACCAGATACGGATCGCGCGAAAAATCTCCAGCCACGATGAACGCGTTCACCGCCTGCTTCGGAGGCTTGTCCCCCGCCGATTCAATTCTGTCCCCATTCGCCCCATACACGGTCAGCAGCGCATCCAGTTGCGACACTCCTCCCGCCCGAGCCTCCGCCTCCACCAGGTACGTTTTCCCCGCCTGTACAGGAAAGCTGTACGTGTCGATTTCTCCCGGTTTCAGAATCCGTCCATTCATAACCGTATTCGCTTCCAATACCCGAGGCCGCGGATCCTTCTCCGGCTCAAGATACTCCTTCACATCGCTCGCAGCGAAAGGGAAGGGAAGCGCACCAGTCGAACCCGGCAACGCCACCAGTCCACCATTCGCCTTCGCCACCACAGCGGCAGCCAGATTCCCGCCCGACAACTGCACATCCACCGCCTGCCCGCGCGTCCAACCCAGCGGATACATCGCCTCCGCATACGCGTAGGCCCCCATCTTCAGCCGGTAGAAATTCATCGCCTGATCGGAGAACCGCGCATCGCGCACCTCCACCCGATACATGCCTTCCTTCGGAAACGT
>CALFYN010000472.1 GCA_937952345.1 uncultured Acidobacteriota bacterium | reverse complement strand
AATCCTTCGAGCAGGTCTTCCTTAGCGCCCTGCGCTTCACACGCGCCCTGCTCCCTGGCATGCGCGAACGCAAATGGGGGCGCATCATCAACATCGTCTCCACCTCCGTCGAGCAGCCCATCCCCGGCATCATCATCTCCAACGCCTACCGCCCCGCCATCGCCGGTTGGGCCAAAACACTGGCCGCCGAAGTGGCATCCGATGGCGTCCTGGTAAACTGCGTTTCCCCGGGACGCATCCGCACCAATCGCACCGCGACCATGGATCGCGCCGCCTCCGAACAATCGGGCAAAACCATCGCCCAGATTGAAGCCGAGCGCTCCGCCACCGTGCCGCTGCAGCGCTACGGCACACCGGAAGAGTTCGGAGCCGTGGTCGCCTTCCTGGCATCCGAGCGCGCCAGTTATCTCACCGGATCCGTCATTCGCGTCGATGGAGGATTGGTTTCCAGCATATGAGAATTCTCAGTTTCATCCACAACGGTGTCCGCCATGCGGGCACACTGGCCGCCGGCGGTGTTGTCCCTGTCTCCGAGATCAATGCCCGTCACGGCACGACGTTCCCCAACGATGTTCTGTCGCTGATTGAAGCCGGCGTGAAGGAGTTGCCGACCGCCGATGTGATGCGCCTCCCGCTCGCCGAGATCACACCCGTACTCCCCTACGACAAGCCCGGCAAGATCTGGTGCATCGGACTCAACTACCTCTCCCACGCCGAAGACATCAACGCCGTGCAACCGGAAGAGCCCGGCAGTTTCATGAAGCCCGCCAGTTGCATGTTTCTCCCCGGCGGCGATATCGTGCTGCCTCCCGCCGAGGTCAGCGACGATGTCGATGCCGAAGGCGAACTCGGAGTAGTCATCGGAAAAACCTGCCGGTTTGTGCCCGCCGATCACATCGCCGATGTCATCTACGGCTACACCGTCACGCTCGATCTCACCGCCCTGGACGTTCTCCGCAAGAACACACGCTACCTCACGCGCTCGAAAAGCATCGACACGTTCTTCAGTTTCGGCCCCGTCATCGTCACCGCCGACGAGATCGGTAACGTCGACGACCTCGAAGTCATCACCGAACACAACGAAGGCATCTGCTCGCGCGACTTTGTTCACCACATGCGCACCCGGCCCTTCGAACTGGTGCGCTTCCACAGTGACTTCATGACGCTGCACCCCGGCGATCTCATCTCGACGGGGTGCCCGAAAGGTGCTCGCATCAAAGCGGGTGACCGCGTGGGAGGCCGCATCGAAGGCGTCGGCCACATCACCGCACGCGTCACCCAAGGCTCGCGCCAGCCGCTCTACTGAGCCACCTACCGCGCCAGCGCCACCGATACCCGTGCATTCTGGCTGCGCGCACGCGCCACCAGCCGCACGTAATCCACATGGCGGCCATCCTTGAAATCGAGCAGCGAATACGTGCCCGCTTCCATCGGCGCTTCGTTGAAGTCCACCACCTGAGCCTGCCCGCCCCGGAAGTGCACCTCCGCGAAATCCACCTGCACGCGCCCGTTCACTCGCAAAAACAATTTGTCCCCGTTCTGATTTACCGCCAGTGTCGTATCCACCCAATCCTCGCGCCGCTGCAAGGTCTCCGAATCCTCGATAACAATCCGCTCCCTGGGCGGCAGTGCCACCACCGTTCGCGTCCACACCACGGGTGCCGCATAGACAACCCGGGGCGCCACCACCACCGCGGGACGCACGGGGCGTACCACCACGGTGCGCGCCGGCCGCCGGATCGGATGTCCCGCTCCCAGCCGCAAGTTGACCCTTACATCTGCCCAGGTGGACGAGGCCATCGCCAGGAGTAATGTTGCTGTTGTAATCGATTTCATTGTTTTTTCTCCTCCTGTGTTCTCTAACACGTGTCTTTCGGATTTGTTTCTGAGGGGGCTACAATTGAAACGAATCATGCGCTGGGTACTACTGCTGCTCCCCGTCTCCATTGCCTGGCCCCAGGATCCGGCCATCAACCGGGCCCTTGACTATCTATCGCGCGAAGTGCCCGCGTGGAAGAAAAAGAATGGATGTTTTTCTTGCCACAACAACGGCGACGCCGCCCGCGCCCTCATGGCCGCCGGACGCCGCGAACCGTTGACAGAAACACTAGCCTGGCTCGCCACGCCCGAACAGTGGGATCACCAGCAAGCCGACGCCGAATTCCGCGATAAAGACCTCGCGCGCATCCAGTTCGCCTTCGCTCTCACCGAATCCGTGGAACGCGGTTTCCTCGATCGCGGAGCCGCCCTCACCGAAGCCGCCAAACGCCTCGCCGCCATGCAGCAGCCCGATGGCTCCTGGACTGTCGATCAGGAGTCGAACGTCGGTTCCCCAGCCACCTACGGCTCGGCGCTCGCCACCTATGCCGCCATCCGCACCCTACGCGCGGCAGGCTCGCACGAAGCCGCCGTGCAACGTGCCACCAGTTGGCTACAAGGGCTGAAAGCCTCCTCCACACCGGATCTCGCCGCGAAGATCCTCGCATCGCGCGACGCCGATGCCGCCGCCAAACTCCAGGCCGCCCAGAATCCCAACGGCGGCTGGGGCCCCTATCGCGCCTCGCCTTCGGAAGTGTTCGACACCGCCATCGCCATCCTCGCCTTGCAACCGCTGGGCAACACCCCAGCCATCGAGCGCGGCGTTCAATGGCTCAAGCAGAATCAGCTTCCCGACGGCGCATGGGAAGGCACAACGCGCCCCAGCGGCTCCATCAGCTACGCGCAGCACATGTCCACTACAGGATGGGCTACTTTGGCGCTGATTCAGGCCCAACCGTAAACGGGATCGACTTCGTTTTTGTTGTCAGCCGCATCTCCACACGTTCAAACGAATCGACGTCGAAAGGCCGGTCAATGCGGTTCCCCGCCAGATCTTCCAGAATTGTCCCCACCACCAGTTGATATTTCCCCGCCGCCCACGGCGCAGCGGGCGTGAACACCCACCGCGTCTCTTCGTTCTCCAGGCGGATCTCACCATCCAGCCGCTCGCCCCGCGGATCCAGCACCCAGATCAGCCGCTGCAACAACGCGGCATCCATCGGTTCCGGGATATCCACCACCAGCGACGCACCGGCCCGGACCTTCCAGTTCGTAAGCGTGGGCGGCTTGCGATCCGCCGCTCCCACCATGAACTTCTTCACGAACCCTTCCACCAGCGGCGTGCCATGCGCATCGGGCCAATCGCGATCGACGACAATCTTGTACTCCCGCCCTTCCACCAGCGCCGGGCCAACCTCGTTATGCGGCACCAACCCGCGCTTGATCCGCCCCGGATCGAACAACACCGTGAGCCGCTTCGCCTCGCGATCCCAAAGCTCTTCCTCGATCTCCAGGAACGGAAGCGATACCTCTTTGCCCGCGTCATCGACAAGATGTATCCGCCGCCACGCCTCCCCCCGGCTCATTGGCTCGGAAAAATGCAGGTACAGTTTCAACTGATTGGCCGGCAGAACCTCCGCCGTGGGATACATCTGGTCCACCCGCGCCGAAGGCGTCCGCACAATCTTCGGAATGGTGTGCGTCGCCCGCACGTCGCCCCACCGCGCCTCATACGCCAACCCATCCTGCAGCGGGAACCGCGGCCGGAACCGCACCGTCGAGCCCTTCACTTCATACGAGCCCGGTATCGCGATATCCTTCCCCGCCACAGACACGCGAAACTGCGCCTGCAGTTCGCGCACCGATGCGGCATCCGGGACACCGTGCACTTCCACGGCATCCCGGCGCCATTCAAACGTGATTGCCGCCAGCGCGAACGCCAGCGTCCAATGCAGCAACACCACGGCGATCAATGCCTACGGCAACGCCAGTTGCTTCAGGTCGAGCGATCCGCCTTCGCCGCGCACCAGCATCATGGCGCGCGCATCGTCGATCTTGTCCAGATGCTCCACGCCCTTCAGCGATGCGATCGTCTCATACGGCACGCCCGTCACATCCGTCTGCTTCGTGATGCCCTCGTAGGAATCGATCTTCTCCGTCGAGAGCTTCATCACGCCGCGGCTCGAATTGTTCAGCAGGATGAAATCCGTCTTGCCCTTCTTGTAGACAATCATGTCCAGCGGGCGGTTGCGATTGCCCAACTCCGCAATCGTCGTGCCCATCACCTTCTTGCCCGGCGACAGATCCGAAATCGGGAACTTCACCAGCGGCGTGCAGGTGTAAGCAGCGAGAATGTGCGGCTTGTTGTTGATGTGATACGCCACGAACGTACGCACCGGAGCGTTGGTTTCAAAGCGCCCGTGCGCGCCATGGAAGATCTCCACGCTGGCGCCGCGGTCGATGGCCGAAAACGGAAACGGGATAACGCGCAGGTTCGATGCGAACTCTTCGTTCGACAACCCCGCCACCACCACCTTGCCTTCCACGAACGCCACATCGGTGATGGCTTCGTTGCGCAGGCTGGTGCCGCGGCGATCCTTGGCATCCGCCGCCGGCGCGTTCGGCAACGCCACCTTGGCATGCTTCACGCCTTCGAGCGAAAGCTCTTCGATCTTCCCCTTCGCATCGACGCGCACGATGACAGCCGCCGCATCCGGGCCCTTCCCGCGCGACACCGACAGGTAAGCACGCTTCGACAGCGGATTCACCGCCATGTCGTTAATCAGAATCTGATCCGCCGACGTTCCCAGGTACGCCGCGATTTTTTCGTTCACCCCAGCCACATCGGCCGACGGTGCATTCGATTGCTTGTTGTCGTTGGTGTCGATGGCGTACACGGTGGCCGCCGCCGGATCCGCAACGATCAGAATTCCATCCGGCGCGAAGGCCAGCGGCCCGGCCGATTTCAGTTCGGCTTTGCCTGCCTTCAGCGAAGCACTCAGATTGGCCGCGGCGGCCGGCGCAATCAGCAGCGCCAGCGAACCGAGACCGGCTAATACGCGTTCTACGATGGGTTTCACTTGTTTTGCTCCCAGAATTGAGGTGTCGGTATAGACGAATCGATTGAGTCTACTGTTACACCCCCATCCACGAGAGTCAAGCCTCTAACCCTTAATCTCCGCGAACGCCGCTTCGATTTCCTTCTTCGCCGCCGGCGAAATCGTGGTCAGCGGCAACCGTGGCGGCCCGCCGTAATACCCATTCAACTCCATTGCGTACTTCAGCCCCGGCACACCGTATTTCACCGTCACCAACTGCGCCGCCCGCGCAATGCGGTTCTGCCAGTCCTTCGCCGCTTCCTGCTCGCGCGTGCGATGCGCTTCCCAAATCGTGATGCAGGCATACGGAGCCGCATTCGCGAACGCCAGCACCGCGCCCACAGCGCCTACTACGAACGATGGCCACAGCGTCGGCGCCGATCCCACCAGCACCTGAAACCCCGGCTTCGCCACCCGGATCAACTGCATCACCTTTTCCAGATTCCCCGAGCTTTCCTTAATCGCGATGATGTTCGGATGCTCGCTCAACATCGCCACGGCATCGGGCGAAATATCCACGCCCGTCGTCTGCGGCCAGTTGTAAATCATCAGCGGAATCTTCGCCTGGTCCGCCACCGAACGGAAATACAGCACCTGCGCTTCATCCTTATTCAGCAGGTTCTTGTAATAATGCGGCGTGCGCACCATCGCCGCCTTATAGCCCATCTCCGCCGCGCGATTCGTCAGCCACACCGTCTCGCGCACACTCTCCACGCCAGTGCCCGCCAGCAGCAGCTTCTCCGGAGCGGCCGCCTCCGCCACCCATCCCCACAGCTCGAACTTCTCATCCGGCGTCAGCATCACGCTCTCGCCCGTCGAGCCGCATACAA
>CALFYN010000471.1 GCA_937952345.1 uncultured Acidobacteriota bacterium | reverse complement strand
GGACGAGCTTGCGACCATCGCTACCAGCCTTCGGATTGCCTCGGGCCGGACACTGGCGCGCGAGCCCATCCTCATGGAAGTGCTCGACTCCATGGAACGGCACCTCGACATGCTGGTGAATGAAGGCGCCGAGGCCATCCTGAAGCTGTTCACCGCGGCTTCCAGCTACGTATCGGGACGCCGCGTGGTAGTGGAGCAGGGCGATGTTCTCTTACGCGGCACTACGGCCGGACTGGATGCCAACGGGTTCCTGCTGCTGCGCCAGGACGATGGTACCGAGACGTTGATCCTCGCCGGCGGCGTACGGCCGGAGTAAAGCCCATGCTTCTCGCACTCGACGTCGGCAACACGAACGTGACCATCGGTATTTTTGAAGGGGCGCATCTGACGCGCAACTGGCGCCTGCGCACCGTCCATGAGCAGACGGCCGATGAGTGGGGCATCCTCCTGCGCAACCTGTTCTCCCTGAGCGGGCTCGATACGGAGCAGATCAAAGGGATCATCGTCGCCAGCGTCGTGCCCATCCTGGACGCCAATCTCGCGCTGATGGCGCAGCGCTACTTCCAGACTGAGGCGCTGTTCGTCGGCCCTTCCACTGATACGGGGATCCGCGTTCTCTACGACAACCCGCGAGAAGTAGGCGCCGATCGCGTGGTGAACGCCGTGGCCGCGTTCCACAAGTATGGCGGGCCCTGCGTGGTTGTGGATTTGGGAACGGCTATCACATTCGATGCCGTGTCCGCGCAAGGCGAGTACATGGGCGGCGTGATCTGTCCGGGTATCGGCATCTCCATCGGCGGGCTGTTCGCCAAGACCGCCCGGTTGCCCATGGTGGACTTCCGCGAGCCGGAGAAACTGATCGGGACGAATACGGTGGGCAGCATTCAATCGGGGTTGTATTTCGGCACCATTGGGATGATTGACGGAATCCTGGAGCGCATGTTTCAGGCCATGGGTGGCGAGACACGGGCTGTTGCCACGGGCGGGCAGGCGCCGCTTATTGTGAAGCACTCGCGATTTGTGAAGCTGCTCGATGAGGATCTGACACTCGATGGGCTGCGGCTCATCTGGGACCGCAGGAGCCCGCGGTGAGCGAGGATCTGCACTGGCCTTCGAACTACTTCAACTATTTCACTGAGATCGAGGAGCACTTCCAACGCCAGCGCGGCACCAGCCTGTTTCTGCTGTCGCCGCTCGACTGGGCTCTGATTGAAATGTGGAAGGACGCGGGCATTCCCGTTGAGGCCGTGCTGCGCGGCATCGATGCGGCGTTCGTCAAATGGCGGGCGCGGAAGAACAAGATCCAGCAGGTGAACTCGCTCGCCTACTGTTCGCAGGCGGTGCTGGAGGAGGCCAAGCGCATGGCCCAGAATATCCCGTCCGCGCCGGCCACCGAGGTGGAAGCGCCGTTCTCGGCTTCGGAGTTGGAGGCGTATCTGAAGCAGAACGCGGCATACATCCGGCAGACGGGGCGCGTTTCGCTCGATGAGACTGCCGCCGCGTTGGAGCGCTTGGCGGCGCAGGCGGCGGAGCTGTTGCCGCAACTGGAAGAACTGGAACAGCGGCTGACGGCGATGGAAGACAAGCTGTTGGCCACGGCACGTGCGGAACAAACCGAGGAAGATTTGTTTCAGGCACGCAAGGAACTGGATTCGTACCTGCGGCCGTATCGCGGCAAGATGACCGCCGATCAACTGACGATGCTGGAGAAGCAGTTTCTCGACCGGCACCTGCGCGAGAAGCTGGGCGTGCCCCGGCTAAGCCTGTTCTACTTGCGCTGAGCTAGCAACGCTTTCACGGCATCTACGGCAAGCACGGCGGCGTGCTTCGATTCGGGCTGCAGGCCGCCCACGGCGTCCTCGATCACTCGTGCCGTAACGGCCTTGAGTTCCGCGGCGGTCTTGCCCAGCATCCACTCGGTGAGTGCGCTGCCCGCTGCGATGGAGGCGGTGCAGCCCCGCGTCTGATAGCGCACCTCGGCGGCGCGCCCGTCTTCCCATCGAACGCTCAGCCGCAGGATGTCTCCGCAGGCAGGGTTGCTCGCTTCAATCGTCTGTGCGGGCGGGTCGAGTGTACCCGCGTTGCGCGGGTTCTGGAAGTGGTCCAACAACTTTGCGCTATGCATCGAATAGAATCAGAATATCCGTGATCGCGTCCAAGGGCTATTTTCCCATCCTCCGGCAACGTGTGCGCACGAGGCGCTTCCGCGCCCTCTTTCTGTTCGTGACCTCGCGCTGCAACTCGCTGTGCCGCACCTGCTTCTACTACGACAAGCTGAACAGCCGTGACGATTTGACCTTCGATCAGATCGAGACGATCGCGCGGACCGCGCCACCGTTTGAGAAGCTGTGGCTGTCGGGCGGTGAGCCCTTCCTGCGGCCGGAACTGCCGGAGATTGTCGCGCTGTTTGCGCGGCACAACGGTATCGGCAACGTGAACCTGCCCACCAACGGGCTGCTGCCGGCGAAGATCTTCGCCGCGGTGGACCGCATGCTGGAACTGGCTCCCGAGGTCTCCATCGATCTCAACTTCTCGCTGGATGGGCTGGCCAATACGCACGATGCCATTCGCGGAGTGCCCAACAACTTCGTGCGGACGCTGGAGACCATCCGTGAAGCCGAGGCGCGATACAAGAACGTGCGGCGGCTGCGGCGCAATGTGCTCTCGGTGGTGACCACGGAGAATTACCATGAGCTGATTGAGCTGGGACTCCAACTGGCCGAGGGCGGGCGCATCGACGGGCAGTACTTCGAGGTGGCGCGCGGGGCGATGCCCGATGGGTCGCTGTCGCAGTTCACGCGGCGCAATCTGGAGGAACTGCACAAGCAACTGATGCCCTTTCACCGGCACTATGCGAAGAAGCTGTTCGCGCACCTGCCGGCCGGCGTGCGGCAGTTCGCCACCATGTATTACCTGGGCAATCTGCGCATGCACTTCGACCTGCATGAATCCTGCCACGAAGGGCCGGAGCGCTGGCCGATGCCATGTACGGCGGGCGAGACCACGATCGTCGTCGATCACAACGGGCGGTATCGCGCCTGCGAGATGCGGGGGATTGTGGGCAACCTCGCCGATCACGGGTTCGATGTGTCGCGGGCGTTGGCGTCGAATGAGATGAAGGCCGAAGTAGAGGCCATCACCACGGCCAACTGCTGGTGCACGCATTCCTGCTTCATTCAGGAGAGTTCGAAGTTCTCCCCGCGCGTGCAGTTGTTCCGCATTCCGTGGGCCTGGATGCGGCAGCGCTGGCACAAGCTGCCGGAGATCCCACTGCAGGATTTGGAACGCTTCCGCGCGCTGGAGGCGATCTAGGTGGGGCGGAACTATCGGATCCCCGTTGTGGCGGGGCTGATCTATCAGGACGGAAAGCTGCTCATCTGCCAGCGCAAGGCGGGCATGCGCCACGGGTTGAAGTGGGAGTTTCCGGGCGGCAAGGTGGAGCAGGGCGAATCGCCGCGCGCGGCGCTGGCGCGGGAGTTGAAGGAGGAGTTGGGGATTGAGGCGCGCATCGGCCGCGAGGTGTCGCGCTATGAGTACATCTATCCGCGCGGGGCGACGCTGCTGCTGATCTTCCTCGAGGTGAAGGAGTTCGAAGGCGATATCGAGCCGGTGGTGTTCGAAACGGTGAAGTGGGAGGATCGCCACAACCTGCCCAAGTACGACTTCCTCGATGGAGACGTGGATATCGTGAAGCGTCTGTCGAACGGGGAAGTGTAGGACTCACATACAATAGACCCTCATGCAGGATCGCTGGTTGGATCGCTTTGCGGTGGTGATGGGTCGCGTGGTGCCGGACGCCATTACGGCGTGTGTGTTGTTGTTGTTCCTTCTGTTCGGGGTGGCCGCAGCGCTGGGCAATGAGCCGGCGAAGATTCTCGATGCTTATTATCAGGGCTTGTGGATGCTGCTGCCGTTCACCATGCAGATGACGCTCATCATCACGTTGAGCGCGGCGCTGGGGGCGACTCCGTTTTTCCGGAAAGCGATTCTGCAGGTCTCGCGGCTGCCGCGCACGACCAACCAGGTGGTGATCGCGGCGGTCTTGGTCACGGCTTTTGCGGCGTATCTCTATTGGGGCCTGGGAATCGCGCTGGGGCCGATTGTGACGGTGTACTTCGCACGCGAGGCCGAGCGGCGCGGGATCCCGGTGGACTTCCTGTTCCTGTTCGCGCTGACGTGGGCGGCGAACGCGGCGTGGCAGTTCGGGCTTTCGGCTTCGGCGCCTCTGCTGGTGGCGACTCCGGGGCACTTCCTGGAAAAGATCACCGGCGTGATTCCGCTGTCGACCACCATCTGGGCTCCGGCATCGATCCTCCACGAGGTGCTGTATCTGGTGGCGGTGATCGTGCTGGGATGCAAGCTGATGCCGCGCAGCCCGCGGCCGATCTCGCACTTTCCCTCGACCGAAAAACTGGTGGAACTCCCCGAACCGCCGGAGGGAAGCACGTTGACGTTCTCTGAGCGGCTGGAGCGCAATCCGGTGTTTGCCTGGCTGCTGTGCGCGGTGCTGGCTGCATGGCTGTACTTCCACTTTGTGCGCAAAGGCGCATCGCTCGATATCAACTCACTGAACACGGTGCTGCTGCTGGGGACGATCCTGCTGCACGGCAACTTCAAGCGGTTCACCGAAGCGCTGCAAGCGGCAGTGGTGTCTGCGTGGCCGGTAATTGTGCTGTATCACCTGTATGCGGGGGTGGCGGGTCTCATTCAATTTACGACGGTGGGCGAGCGCATGGCAGGACTCGTGGCATCGGTGGCCACGCCTTATACGTTCCCATTCTTCACGGCTGCCATCGGGACGTTGTTTGCGATGTTCATCCCATCGAGCGGCGGGCAGTGGGCGATTCAGGGGTTTGTGACCGTGAAGGCGTCGATGGCGGTGGGCGTCTCCGTGCAGCGGGGACTGCTGGCGATGAGCATTGGGGACCATATGGGGAACCTCTGCTCCCCGTTCTGGTACATGATCATCGCGGGGATCGCGAAGGTGGATTTCCGCAGCTTTTTCGGCTATGGGTTGCTGTTCGCGGGGTTGTGGTTCGCCATCGGCGTGGTGGTATTCACGTTTGCGCCTTGTTAGGCGAAGAGATTTCCACGGAAAGATTGGCGTATAATACTTTCCAGAGAAAGCCAATGGCAAAGCTCCTAAACGCCGCCTCGCGGGATACTCGGTCCGAGCAAGCGCGCGTCACCCTCACCCGGGCGGTGCTGCGCGCCGCGGACATTCTGGAAGTGAGCCAGGCTGAGCTTGCAGCGATGCTCGGCGTCAGTCCGGCCACCGTTTCGCGCATGGCATCGGGCCGCTATCGTTTACAACCGAACGCCAAGGAATGGCAGTTCGCGGCGCTGTTTGTACGCCTCTTCCGCTCGCTCGACACCATCACCGGCGGCAATGATGCGTTATCGCGCCAATGGCTACGCGGCCCGAACACAGCCCTATCCGCCGTGCCCGCCACCATGTTGGCCGACGTGGCTGGCCTGGTCACCGTCGTGCAATACCTCGATGCCGCCCGTGCCGTTAACTGACCGGCTGCTGGCCTCGGCCGCCCGCGCCAGGCGCACCAAAGCCTGGCGAGCCGTCGAAGCGCAGCACATTGTCTCCACCCTTCGGCTTACCGGCAATGACCCGGCGGAACAGGATCTCCTGGAACGCATCCTGGAAGAGAGCAAACCGCCCGTGCCGCCAGCCGCCGCGAATCTGCACTACCTGCTGGCAACGCCGTTCCGCTATCCACCTTCGAAGTACGGATCGAGATTTCGAGCCTGGCCCGACCCCGGGGTGCTGTATGCCGCGACGCATCGCCGCACTGCCTGTGCGGAGCTTGGCTATTGGCGTTGGCGCTTCCTCACCGACAGCCCAAGTCTGAACGAAATCCCCGCCGCCGCCCAAACGCTGTTTCAACTGGGCATCGCCGGACGCGGTGTTGACCTCACGCTGCCGCCGCTCGACGCATGGCAGGCACAATGGAGGCGTCCACAAGACTACGCCCCAACACAAGCCTTCGCGCGACAAGCCCGCACCACCGGCCAGCAATGGATCGCCTACGCTTCCGTTCGCGATCCGCAATCCGCCCGCTGCTACGCGGTGCTCGACCCGGCGGCATTGAAACCGCGCGAGCCCATCGCGCAGGAAACCTGGTACCTCACCGTAACTCGCACCTCCGCCGTATGGCAGCGCGAGCGGGAAACGTTCGTGTTCGCCTTCGGCGCGCTGGCAGCCCGGCCTATCGAGGCGCGCTGAAGCAGTAGAGCGTGCCACGCGTGCGCACGTAGACGCGGCCGTTGGCGATGGCGGGCGTGGCGAATGCCTCTTCGCCGAGATCGCTGACCGAGAGCACTTCCCATTCCGGTCCGGCTTTGAGCACGCTGAGTTTGCCCTCGTTGCTGACGAGGAAAACCTTCCCATCGCCGGCGACAGGCGAAGCGTAGTATTCACCGGGCGCCTCCTGGCTGCGGCCCTGTTTGAGGAGTTTGCCTGTAGCAGGGTCGAGCGAAGTGACAATGCCGCCGGACTTCACCATGTAGAAGACTCCGTTGTAGAGCAATGGCGTGGGGATGTAAGGGATATTGCGCTGGAAGCGCCAGTGGACGGAGCCGGGATCGAGGCGGCCTTTGCCGGAGAGCGGCAGGGAAATCGCGCCGTACTGGCCGACGCCGAGGCTGCGCGCCTCGTCCCACTCGGCGGCGTCGAGGAACTTGTCATCGTTGCGGTCGACCCAGCCGAAGTGTTCGTCCCAATCCTTCTCATTGGCGCTTTCCTCAATGGAGATTTTTCCATCCTTGTTCTTGTCGATCTTATCGAGGACCGCGGCGAAGGTGGGGAGCCACGGTTCGTTGCTGCCGCTGGTGGAGAGGACGAGATTGCCGCCATCGATGAGCGCATTTCCCATGGCCCCGTTGGAGGAGATGGGCATCCACCAGCGGGGTTCGCCCGTAGCGAGGAAGTACGAGTCGAGGCGTGTCGATCCGATGGTGATGAGTTGATCCTGATGCACGATGGGCACAGACCAGCCTTCCTTGTGTTCGGGGCGCGCGGTTTTCCAGCGCTGCCGCCCGGTGTGTTTATCGAGCGCCAGCAGGTAGGAGCCGGTAGTTTGATCGCAGAGCAGGATGACGAGATCGCCGGCGACGATGGGCGACGCCGACATTCCGTAGAAGTTGCGGAAGGGGCCCAGGGGGTGACGCCAGCGCTCGCGGCCATCGAGAGT
>CALFYN010000470.1 GCA_937952345.1 uncultured Acidobacteriota bacterium | reverse complement strand
TACCATAAGGCCCGGGCCGTACAGGTTGTTGCGTCCGAGGTTGCCGACACGGCCATTCGCCGGAATGGCGAAGGCAGAGGAATCGAAATACCTGGCCAGCCACTCGGATTTCGAGCGTCCGGACGGCAGCGCCGGGTTACCAACCAAGTCCGCGCGTTCGTTGGTGGCCCCGTCGAGATTGGTGTCCCGGCCTGTGACCACGGAATAAGGCGCGCCGGTCTGGAACCGTGCGATACCCGAAACTTGCCAGCCGCCCATGACCTGCCGCAGCAGGCCCGCCGCTGGTGAGGGCAGTTCCCATACCCACGAGGTGGCCAGGATGTGGCGTACGTCGAAGTTCGCGGGACCGTACTCCAGTTGGCGATTGTAATTGTCCGGCAGCGCCCCGGAGATGTCGTCGGACTGCACGTCGAGCGCCTTGCCGTACGTGTAGGAGCCGAGCACGGTGAAGCCCCGGGCCAGCCGCTTGTTCACCGTCATCTGAAGCGAGTTGTAGTTGGCGTTTCCGGCGCTGGCGATCTCGGTCACCGCGCCGAAGGTCCCGGGGAGGTAGGGGCGGCGGGCGTTGACGTTGCCGACAGTAGCTGCGGAGTTAAAGATCGCAGCGTTGGCGTCACGCCGCACAATCAGCTTCCGGCTGGTGTTGCCGACGTAGGCCAGCGACAGCGCCAGATCCTTCAGCAACTGCTGCTCGACGGCAAAGCTGAAGTGCTGCACGTACGGCGAGCGGAACGGGAGCGGGAAGTTGGTTCCCGAAATCGGAAGCCGAAAGAGGACGTTGTTGGGATCGGGCGTGTATGGGAACGGATTGCCGCCGGGCACGTTCTGATAGGGGTTGACCAGACTGGCCGTCCCGAATGTGGTGATGCTCGCGATATAGGGCGGGGCGCCGTTGCCCAGCACGTTCGAGGAGCCGGCCGCATAGAAGACTCCGTAGCCCGCGCGGACCGCCGTCCGACCATCGCCGAACACGTCGTAGGCTAAGCCGATCCGCGGCGCGAAGTTGTTGCGATCGGTCGGGACCAGGCCCCTCGGCGTGCCGCCGTCACCCGGATAAATCAGCCCCAGGGGTGCCGTACGGAAACGGGATGACTGCTGCCCAAAGCGCACCACCGCGATCCGGTCCTGCACCTCCGCAAAGGGCGTGTCGATTTCGTGGCGCAGACCGAGGTTCAGGGTCAGTCGCCGGCTGACCTTCCAATCGTCCTGTAGGTAAAAGTGATAGTTGGCACCGCGGAAATCGTAGTCGTTGCCGTTGGCCTGCACCAGGTTCGCCGCGCGGCCGAGCAGAAACTCTCCCAATGCGCTGCCGGCAATGCTGCCGTTGAAAGTGAAATTGCCCGGAGCGTTGAAGTTGCTCCACGAGATTTGCTGGTGCCAGAGCATCCAGGCGCCCGCCTTGAACGTATGGCCCCCGCGGATCAGCGACCAGGTGTCCTGCACGCCGTGGCTGATGCGCCTCCCGTAGCCGTCACCCACCGATCCCATGCGCCAGCGTCCAGTGACGTTGACCGGCGGCGGGTAGGAGGGTTCGAGCGCCGATCGCATCCGGCTGCCAAGGTCAGCCCACGTGACTCGCTCCAGTTGAGCGCGGTTCAGTTCGAACCCTGTGGAACTGAACTGGAATTGGTTGAGGCTTGTCGGAGAGATAACCCAGTCATGGCCCGCGATCAGGTTGCGCTGCGTCAGGTCGGTGTGAATGGCACCCCAGAGCGGCATCTGCGACCCGTTCGAGAATGGCTCCGTCAAGTTGTTGCGCAGGAAGAACATCGTGAAGTACAGGCGGTGATCGGGCCGCAGTTGGTGATCGATCTTGCCGGTCCATTGATCTTCGTTTGTCGGCTGCGAAGCGAACTGCTCGTACCGCGCGCCCACGTTGGGTAGCGGGACGAAGCTCAGGATGCGCCGCGCCACGGGGTCTATTCGCGATGACGGAATGACTCCGTTGGCGAACGGCTGACTGGTGTCGGGATCGCGAGGCCGTTGGTTTGCCGGCGCGGTCGAGAGATCGCCATCCCTTTCCGCGGCGGTCGGGGGCAACCCACTATTGACGAACGCCTGGCGGCGGATCCGCAGGCTCTGCCACGATCCGAAAAAGAAAGTCTTGTTGCGAATCGCCGGTCCGCCGAGGGAAGCTCCGAACTGGTTTTGCCGCACCGGGTTGACGGTCGGCTGGAAATAACTGCGCGCGTTCAGTGCGCTGTTGCGGAAGTACTCGAACGCTGAGCCGTGGAACTGGTTCGTGCCGGACTTCGTGATCACGTTGACGACCGCCCCGGGCGAACGGCCGTACTCCGCGTTGAAGTTGCTGGTGATCAGCCGGAACTGCTCCACCGCGTCCGGGTTCGGCGCCTGGTTGCCCTGATTGCGCCACATTTCGTTGTTGAACGCTCCGTCCAGCAGGAAGGTATTCTGTCGGCTTCGGTTGCCGTTCACGACCATCTGGTTTCCACTCATGTCCAGCACCTCGGGAGTGCTGACCCGCGCCACGCCGGGCAGGATCGACACCAAGTCGTAGACGTTGCGACCGTTCAGCGGAAGCTCGTTGATACGCTTCTCGTCCACGGTCCCGCCCAACTGAGCTTGGCGGGTGTCCACCAGCGGTGCCGACGCGGTTACCTCGATGCTCTCGGTCACCTGCCCGACTTCGAGCACGACGTCGACGCGCGCGTTCTGGTTCAGTGCGACTTCGATACCTGTCCGAACCGCTCTCTTGAACCCAGGCTGGTTGACAGCTACTGAGAATTGCCCGGTCGGGATGGCCAGGATGACGTACTCGCCTTCGGTGTTAGTTGTGGACTGGAAGGTCTTGCCTGTCAGGACTTGGGTAGCAGTGATCGGCGCGCCGGCTACGCTGGCGCCAGTCGGGTCGGTAACTCGACCGAGCAGCGAGCCTTGGGTGGCTTGGGCGCCCAGGTTCACGGCGCAAAGGAGGGCAGCAGACAGGGTGCGGAATCTCATGGTTCCAATCTCGATTCGACGATTATGTTCTCAAGCACGCGGTACGGCAACAAACTTCGGCCTTCCTGCGGAAGTCGCAGAAAAAAAGCCACTTGCCGATCAATCTGCCCAATGCGGCGTCCGGTTTCGAGTTGATTATTTAAGTCCGCCGGTTCTGGCCGAGCTCTCCCAATAGGCTGCGGGCTGAGAGCTCGCCGTCCCATGTCAACTCAGGCGCGATGCTTGCGGCTCTCATTAGCTAGCGGCAGGCAGCGGCTGAACAGGCAAAGGTGGTCGTAGGGCCAGAGTTTCACGGCGCGGTTCACTTGCCTTGACGCAGGCGGAACAATTGTCGAAGATCCTCAGAGCACGGCTGCGAAACGACACCGTTGCCTTCCCGCGTCAAACACAGCCCGCTCGTCACCCCTCGAATCCGGTGTTCGCCGTTCGAGGCAGGAATGAACTGGAACAGTTGATGATCCAGCCCGTGACAGGGGTGAGCCACCACTGGCCGTCCTGCCATCACTTCGATGCCGGCGTCAGCGCACAATCGGGATTCCTGGCCAAGCCGTAAAGAATAGAACAACTCCCGCTGGCGGCGCAGAGCGAACACCGGTTCCGACGGACAACGGCCGAATTGGAACAACGGGTGCGGGCGCCCTTTCTTTCCTGGCGCCAGACACTCCTCGCCTTGCATAAATTGCAGGACCGCGCCCGAATACACCGGATCGTCACCGCCGTGCTGGTTCACGGCAACGGTCACTCCGGCAACTGTCAGCTTCGTCGTCCGTTCCGATGGCTCGCGGTTTGGCTCCACGTGAATCCTCACGCGGTGGGCCGTCTGCTGCAGCCGAACCCACTCGGCGCCACTTTCGGCCGTCCAACTGCATCCCTGGGCGGCATACACGTCGATGCCGGTTTCGCCACCACGGGAGCCCACTGCAATCGCACTCAGGGGAGCCACCAGCGGTTTCCAGTCGCAGTCCCGCCGTTCCCCGAGCGGCAGAGCCCACACCCCTTGGCTGCTGGTGGAGTAGAGAACGTCGTTGGACAGCGCAATCTCCGTGACCCAACCCGCGGGGCGCCCCCAGTCCAGTCTTTTCCAGGATTCGCCCTCGTCCTTGGACACCACAACGCCGTAGTCCGTGGCCGCAAAGAGGCGCTTCGGGTGCGCCGGATCAATCAATAAGCGCTGCACAGCCAGCCCTGCCGGAAAACCCGTCGCTCTCTCGATCGTCATGCCACCATCGTTCGAACGATACAGACCCTTCGCGCCCCCGACCCACAAGAGCTTTCCCTCGGGATGCGAGAACACTGCGGCACGCGATCCGGCCGCCTGCGCGCCACGCTGCCATTTGCCGCCTGCATCGGCCGTGAGCCAGAGTTGGCCGTCTTCGCTGAGTGCCACCACAGAGCGATCGTCCGGCGGCGAGACCGTGATCCCCAACACTCGCCCCTTCGCCGCCTCCGGGCCAATGTTCCGCCAGGTCCGCCCACGGTCGGGGGAGCGCCAAACGTGTTCCAGACCGACGAAAATCTTCGCCGGATCCCGCGGGCTGAATGCCACAGGCATCGTCGAGGCCAGTTTCTCCTTGGTTTTCGGACCGAGTTCCAGGCAAGGTTCGGTTACGGAACCCATGCGATAAAGGCGCCCGCCTGGATATATGCGGCGCAGCACGTATACGGCCCCGTCAGGCGCCGCATACACTCTTTCGAACTCTCCACCACAACCGGCGTCCCGCCATCCGGACTTCGGGTGAAAGGTAAGCATCGAATAGTCTCCCGGCGACACGTATACCCGATCCCCGGTTGCCGCAAGTGAGAAGGCGTGGGTCGTCGGGACGCCGGTGTCGATACGTGCCCAGTTCTCTCCCTGGTCCGTGCTCTTCCAGACGCCCCCGTCGTTCCCGCTGTAGATGACCTCCGGATTCGAAGGCGCGAATACGATTCGCAGGTGATCATCGTGCGGCCCCGCGGCCGGCGTCCGAACCGTTCTCAGGCCGTCCGACGAGAGGTGAAGCTCGATGTTGCCGGCGATCACCCGGTTGGCATCCCGCGGATCGACGGCCAGCGTCATGTCGAAGCGACCTTGATGGCGGCCCGGAATCACGGCCCCCGGTTGCCAACTTACGCCCCCATCGGTGGATCGGTAGGTGAGCAGATCCAACGTAGTGCCCCACTTGTCCACGCGCCCGGAAACCCGCTCGCCGTAAACCACCCGTTCCTCACCGGGCGCCCACGCCACTACCGAGATCGTCTCCTTCGCTTCCCACGAGCCATCCACCCGAACCCAGGTCTTGCCACCGTCGGTCGAGCGTTGCACACCGGCGCCACGCGCCGCCAGCAGTAGCACGGCGCCTGAAGGAGAAATGGCCAGGCTCGGTGCGTCGTCGAAAAACTCTCCGCTCGGCGGATAGCGAAGCAGTTCCTGCCAGCTCACGCCGGAGTCCGCCGTGCGCCACACCCCGCTTTGCGAGGCGACGTACAGCGTGGAAGCATCACGCGGATCGAAGGCAATATCCCAGATGTGCTGGTCCGGCGCGGGTGCCCCGATATTCTTCCAACTGCCGCCGCTGTCCCGGGAGAGCATCACGCCCCGGGCCTTGTTGTAGTCCACGGCCCGCAGCCCAGCCGCGACATAGCCCTTCACTTTGGGATGGGCCCGCACCGACAAAAAGGCGCTGTTCTCAAGCCAGTCGAGTGAGCGCTTCCACGTCGCGCCGCCATCGCGTGTTACCCACAGGCCGGCGCCGTTGGGTGAACTGAGTTCCCCACCCGCGCCGTAGGCCGCGTACACCAGACCTTCGTCATGGGCGTCCACGGCTAAGTCGTAGACTTTGCCTCCGTAGGTGACCGGACCAATCTGCCGCCAGATCCCATATGTCTCCTCGCGGGGAAGCTGTCGAAACGCCAGCGCTCGCCCCTCGCCCGAAACGGCTGCTGCAGGTGCCACCTGCTGCGCGCCAAGGTTTGAGATCAGCATCGCCGATAGGGCAACGTGTATCCATTGAATCGTAGTGCCTATGTGACCATTTCGCATTCTGTAGCCGCTCTCCGGGGACTACCCTTTTTTGATGTTCCCAGACAGACAATTG
>CALFYN010000469.1 GCA_937952345.1 uncultured Acidobacteriota bacterium | reverse complement strand
GTTCCAGCCCTTCTTTTCAAAAGCGCGGATGATGCCGTTGGTTCCGCTCACCGAGCCCAGCTTCCACCCGTCGGCAAAGTCGATGAAGACGTGGGGAGCGCCCTCTTTCCAGTTGCCGGACTCCTTGTACCAGGCCTGATAGTCCCTCGCGGTGGTGAAGTGGCTCCGCGAGTCCGGATGATAGAACCCGTCCTCGGGCGTCGGCAGCGGTGGCGCCACGGGCTGGTTCTGTTTGAGGTACTGCGCCGCCGCGAAACGGAACATGCGGTTCATGTTTTCCCCGCCACCGTGTGTGAAGTAGCCTTCCAGCGGCTTGTCCGCGCCATCCCAATCGGCGTTGCCCACACCCCACGCTTTCGCCGATTCGCGGGGCGACACGATCACCTTGATGCCTTTGTTTTGCGCCGCTAGCAGCGCGGTCTTCAACTCATCCGTGAGCGGTTCAGCGCGCCGGCCGGAAAGAAAGATGGCTTTGTAGCGCAGCAGGGAAGATGTAACCAGTTTCGGGTCGTCCATCTGTCTGCGGCCCCAATATTCATACTTCACGCCGGTTTCCTTCGCGGCGTCCATGAACAACGCGACATAGGGGCCGGGAAAGCCCAGAAACACAAGCTGCGGGCGCGTCAGGTAGCGGTACAGTCCGAATCCGCTGGCCAGCAGCGCGAGCGCGGTGGCGATCGTGCGTAGCTTCTTCACTGCGGGTTGCCTCCGTCTTCCGGTACATACAGCACCTCGCCGTTGTCCATCCGGTAGGCCGTGCCCAGACGCTTGCCCTTGCCCTGTCCGGTCTCGCCGGTGGCCTTCAGCTTTTCGATCTTCGGTCCGCGTTTGATGATCATTTCCATGTCGGGTTTACCGGGGTTGGTGACGATCGTGACGTCCTGTTGGCTCAGCCGCGCCGCCACTTCCGCCATGCTGCTCTTGCCCACCAGCGCCACCAGCATCGCCACCACCAGCACCATGCTGGCGTCGAAGAGATTGATGAGGCCCATCAGCGGATCGTGGTCCTCGCTACTGCCGATGCGCTTCCCGCGCCTGCGCCAGGCCGGACCCGTTCCGCCCGGCCTCACCGGCAGTCGGCGGTTGAAATGCTGGCTCCTGTTGCTGTCCATGCGATCCCTCCGTAGGCGCCCACAGCGCCAGCAAGAAAATTAAGTCCGCCGCGTCCTGCTGATACCAGTTGCGCAGCACCACGCTGATGCCGTAGCAGGTTCCGCCCACCAACAGGCCGAGTACGGTCGTGGTGAAGCCGATCTGCAGATTGGCGCCCATCGCCTGCATGTCGCCGCGCGCTAGGCCCGCCAAGGCCGGCTGCAGCGGAATTAGCGTGCCGATGAGCCCCAGCATGGGCCCCACCTTCGACATGATCCCCAGCCGCTCCACGCGCGCCGTCATTTCGTGCTCGATATCGGCCACGGTCTTCTCCACCAGCGCTGGAAAGTCGCGGTGCCCTTCCCGCGCGCGGCGGAATCGCGCGAAGTGTCCACGCCAGTTGCATTCCAAGAAACGCGCCTCGCTGGGAGAACCCGCAAACAGCCGGCGCAGATTCGCGCGATTGGCGCGGTGATCGGCCGCTTCGCTGAGAAACTGGCCAACCGCGTAAGTGCCGTAGCCGAACGCCGCCAAGGTGCCGATGAGCGTCGGCAGCAGAAACGCGTTCGAAAGCACGTACAGTAGATCGTGAATGGATTGCAAGGCTAGACGGACCTCCGGGCGCTGCGAAATCGGTGGAACAGATAGCTCAGCGCGATGAGCGACGCCGTCAGCCCCAGCGGCAGCAGCGTGGCCAGCCAGTCAACCGGCTGTTCGGCGAGGCCGGATTGCGACTCGGCCGATTGCTGAATCGGAATCAACAATAACGCCGACAGGTTCACCGTGGCCGCGAACTCCAACGCTTTGCCCGAGTCCGGCCCGCTGCGTGAATGCCATGCCGAGCCGATCAGCACCACTCCGATCCAAGCCATCGCCACCGCCACGCCGGCGCTCCAGCCTGAGAACAAGGCCGTACGCGTCAACGACAGCCACACCAGCGCGCCAGCGGCGAAAAGGAACATCGGCGTCGGCAGAAGCATCAATGCATGACCCGCCGCGCGGGCCTGTTTGCCGCGGCCGATGAACGTGAACGCCGCCCATAACGCTAGATGGATTGCCACCGCCGGACCCCAAAACATGGGCTCGCGCAAAAAGGCATGCGCACGGTCACGCGACACGGACTCAGCCGCCAGTCCGAGCGACACAAAGCAGATGCTCTGCACCGCGCTCCAGGCCGCCCGCCATTGCCAGCGCCGGGTTGGCTCGCAGACTGCCAGCAGCCACCCGTCCCGGATGCAGAACAGCAACAGGCTCACTCCCGCCAGCAAAATCCAGTCCATCGTCCTGCCAGATTAGAGCGATCTTCCGCGAAACTTCAGGAAAACTTCTCTAGCGGACTGCATCGCCCCACGAACGGACTGATTCCCGCCATGAACGGATGCTCGCGTTCTTACCAGCCCAGCCGCATTCCGAATTGGATCTGGCGCGAAGTGCCCGCGCCGATGGTGCGGCCGAACGTATTGAAGATGCGGCCGTAGTTCGGCGTGCCGGCCACGGTATTGGGTGACGCGAAGTTCGGCCGATTGAGGACGTTGAAGAACTCCGTGCGAAACTGCAGACTCACCCGTTCGGTGAGGCGCGTGTCCTTGATCGCCGAAGCATCCACTTGCACGAAGTCCGGGCCCGTAAGAGGATTCCGCCCCGACGTTCCATGGCGGCCGCGCGGCCCGGCGGCGAACGCCACGGGATTCAGCCACAGATCCGGCGTTGAATTCGTCACATAGGGCGATACGCCCAGCACGCGGTCCGGCCGCTGATTGATGAGGTTGTCGCTTCCGGCGGTATTGGCGGCCTGAGTGACGTTGAGAACTGCGCCGCTTCGCGCCAGCCCGATCACCGCCAGCTTCCAGCCACCCAACACCCGCGAGCGCTTCTGCCACGGCAGATCCCAGATGGTGCTGAAGGAAGCGTTGTGGCGGATATCGGTGGCGCCCAGACCTCGCTCGCAGGAAAGGCAGCGAAAATCCTGCGGCTCGCTGGCCGCGATACCGCTGTCGGGTACGTTGTCGATGGCTTTGCCGAACGTGTAACTGAATGTCGTGTGAAGCGAGGTGCTAAATCGTCGCCGCACCGCCAGTTGCAGGGCATGATAGACCGACTGGCCGTTGGCGTATTCAACGTTCACACGTGAATACTGCGGCAGCGGCCGGCGGCCGGTTGCCGGGTCTATCCAGTTGATGTTGTATTGCCGCCGCAGATTGATGCCGCGGTTTCCCACATACGCCATCTCCAATCCGAAGCCGCCCCATAACTCCGAAAGCACCGTGAAATTCCACTGCTGTGCGTAAGCATCGGGTTTGTCCCAATGAAACCCGGCTGCCACCGGAGCCGGAACTACGCCTTGCGACACAAAACGATCGAGCGGCCAGGACAGATTGGGAATGGCGGCCCGCGACAGTTGCGTGTTGCCCGCCAGCGTGTTCTGGGCGATCGCATTCCCGGCGCCGGGCGCGAACTGCTGGTAGAACAGTCCATAACCCGTACGCACCGCCACGCGCTTGGTCGGCTGCCACGCCAGCGCCACACGAGGAGCAATATTGTTCCGGTCTTGGCGATACCACTGTGTCCGCGGCGCGCTCAACGCGAGCGTCCGTGTATCGAAGGCCCGCAGCCGGTCCTGCGCGTCGTGGTTCGGCGTCGCGTAGTCATAGCGGAGACCCAAGTCGAGCGTCAGGCGCGAGCGCAGTTGCCAGGTGTCCTGCGCGAAGGCTCCGTAGTGCGTCTGGCGGATGCCGTTACCGAACGTGCCCGCGGTAAGCGTCGCCTGCGTCATCCGGTTGGCGATGAAGTCCGCCGGCGAGACATAGGTGAGGGAAACGAACGAAGTGGTCCAGGAGTTTACCCGCGTGCGCCAAAGCGTAAACCCGGCCTTGAGCGTGTGCCCGCCACGTACGTGCGAAACTGTTCCGCCGTACTGGAACACGGTGGAGTTGGAAAGGTTGAATCGCCTCGAACCGGGCGTTACGGTCAAACCCGTGATGTTGACCTGTGGATACGGCGTGTCCGACGACCCCTCCGTCATCGTGCGCTGCATCCCGGCGGTCAACTCCACCAGCGTGCGCCCGGAGACCGTTTGCTGAAAGTTCAGCACGGCGTTGCGGCTCTTCGAAGGGACGAACTGAAAGTCCGTTACGCCCAGCGCCGAAGGTAGAATCGAGAACAGCGGCCCATCCACCAGCGAGTTGTTCATGTTCAATCGCCCAAACAAGCGGTTGCTCTCAGAGAACTGATGGTCGAGCCGGGCGCTGCCCGTGTTCTCGTCGATGGCGAGGCTCTGGAAGCGCGAGTAAGAGTCCACCAGCGGATTGGCCGTGGGCGCCGTGCCCCGTGGATAGTTCTCCAGCAGGAACCCCAATTCGGGGGAAGTGCGGAGAGTCTGCTCGCGCATCGCCGCCGAAGGAACCGTGCCCGTGCCCCGCACACCTTGCCGCTGCCTTGACAATTCGGCGTTTGCGAAGAAGAAGGTGCGATTTCGGAAGATCGGCCCGCCGAGATTGCCGCCAAAATTGTTGTAGGTGAACGGATCCTGCGGCTGGCTGGCCACGTTAAAGAAGTTCCGCGCATCGACCCTGGAGTTGCGCAGGAACTCGAACAGGGCTCCGTGCAATTCGTTCGACCCGCGGCGCGTGGCGATCGTCACCACAGACCCGGCCGCGCGGCCGTACTCAGCACGGTAGTTGGCCGTCTGTACGCGAAACTCCGCCATGCTGTCGAGCGAGCCAGTCAGCAGCCGAGCACCCCTGCTGAAGCCGTCTGCCATCGTAGGCTGATCGGCGCGCGAGGCATCCACGCCGTCGATGGTGAAGTTATTGTGCTGCGGATGCAGCCCGTTGAATGAGAGGTCGGACAGCGTGGAGGACCGGGCCACCGCTCCCGGCGAAAGCAGCGAAAATCGCGCATAATCGCGGCCGTTGATGGGCAGTTCCGTAAGAGGTTTCGATCCCACCAACACCCCCGCCGCCTGCTGCGGCGAAACGGCCGGAGCCTCGGCGCGCACCTCGATCCGCTCACTGGCGGTCGCCACTTGCAACCGCACGTCCAGATGGACCGTCGCAGCCACGGTCAGCACTATGCCGTCGAGTTCGGTCTTGGCAAAGCCGGGCGCCGACGCCGACAGCCGGTAGGCGCCGATGGGCAGATCCGGCACCGAGTAGCGCCCGGCGCCGTCCGCCAGAATGGCCCGTCGCAGCCCGGTGGAAACGCTCTCCGCCACCACCTCGGCGCCCGGGACCGACGTGTCTTTCGGGTCGAGAACCACACCGCTCAATCGGCCATGGCTTTGTGCCAAGGCCGGGCCGGAAGCCATCAGAAGCAGCCAGACTACTGTGCGCATCGAAATCCCGTGAAGTCATTACCCGGTTCGGCGGCCAGCTTCATGCGCGTTGAGACACGAACCGAGGGCAGAGAGTAGGCGCCACCGCGGCCCACGCGGCGCTCCCCGTCGGCGCCGCCCTTGGGATCTGTCACCGGCCCCGGTAAGTAAAGATCGTGCCAGTCGGCCGTCCACTCGACGGCATTGCCCAGCATGTCGAACAGGCCGAATGCGTTTGGCTTCTTGCCGCCCACGGGCCGCGCCCGGTTGGCGTTGTCGCGCAGCGTGGGCATGTACTCGGCGCGCCGCTCCAGCGCAATCCGGGCGGCATCGATCATCTTGTTGCCGCTGTTGTTGGCATACCACGCAACCTCGTCGAGCAGCCCGTATGTCTTGGCTTCCGAACCGGCACGCGCGGCGTACTCCCACTCGGCTTCGGTCGGCAGGCGTCCGCCGGCCCAGCGGCAGTAGGCGCGGGCCTCGGCGTGGCTCACGCGCACAACCGGCTGCGCGTCATCGGTCCATGTGGCAGCCAGCGTGGGCATGGTGCGCTTGCTGGCTTCGGCGAATTTCTTGTAGGCGGCCACCGTTACCTCAGTCGTGTTCAGCCAGAAACCACGTGACAGCGTCACCTCGTGCGCGGGCGATTCGTCCTTCTCACACTCGGTATCTCCGGCTGAGCAGCCCATGCGGAAACTGCCCGCCGGAACCCAGGCGAGCGCTAAGCCATCGGCGGCGTTGGCCCGCACTTCGCCGGATTTTCCGGCGGGAGCGGGTGGCAACGGCGGTTCCTCCCTTGGTGCGGCGGGCGTGGCCGGCGCGCGGCGCGACAACTCCGGATTCGGGTCCTTCTCCCCCAGGTCCGCCACTTTCCATAACGTGTTCCCGGCGCGCAGCAAGAGGGCTCCGTCGAGTGGCGTGGCCGCGTAGACAAGCGACTTGACGTCCAGGTAGTTCTCACCCACCTTCTCCGTCGTGTCGCTGTCGCGGAATATCAGCGTCGCTCCATCACCGGTGAAGAAGTACACCCGGTCTGCTGACCACAATGCCGACGCCCAAGTGGTGGAGGGCAGGCGTGTAGACCACAGATCACGCCCAGTCTCCAGATCCACCGCAAACAGCGCGCCCACCGAGTTCACGAAGTAGGCTCGTTTGTCGGTGAGAAGCGGAGAACTGAAGGCATTCGTCGCGGCCTTGGCGTTCCAAAGCGGTTGTTTCGGCGTATCCAGCTTGAACGCCCAGGTGCCCCCTTTGGCCAACGAGGGAACCACGGCGATACCGCGCGAAATCGAGATCGACGGAATTGCGTTCTCGCGGGAGAACTGCCGTAGATCCTCCCAAACCAACTTGCCGGTGGAGGGCTCATAGGCGGACACCCCACCTTGGCGCTGCACCAGCAGTAACGGCCGGCCGGGCGCTTCCGTCAATACCGGCGTGTTCCAGCCGCCTTCGGACGGCAGATCCACCTTCCAGCGCGTGGTGCCGCCTTTCTTGGCAATCGCCACCAGATAGGAAGGGCCCACGTGATTGACGAAGGCGTACAGCGTGTCGGCCGATTGGCGCAGTGAACTCCCGAAGTCGTGACCGTTGTTGATCGGGCCATATTCGGCGTTGAAGTTCTTCTTCCACTTCACCGTGCCGTCGAGGTCCAAGGCAATGAGGTCGCCGCTATCGAACATCGCAAACAGAGCTTCGCCATCCAAAGCAGGCGTCGACGCGGCGCGGGCCACGCGATCACCCGCCTCCTGGGGCCGCGAAGAATCGAATGTCTTGCGCCAGATTTCCTTGCCTGTCTTCGCGTCAAGAGACAGCACAACAAGCTTCTCTTTCTTTGGGCCGTCAACGGCGGTGAGGAAGATACGCCCCGCCCGCACCACTGGCGTGGACTGGCCGAACCCGGGCGTCTCGATCTTCCAGGCGATGTTGTGCCGGTCTGACCACGACAACGGAAGGCTGGCCCCTGTGTGTGAGTCGCCGCTTCCCCGGAATCCGGTCCACTGGCCGGGCGGCTCGTTGGCCACCAACGCAGTCGAGGCCGTGCACATCCAAAGCGCAATTCGAATGATGTTCATGGTGAACATCCTGAATACCGCGACCTGGAAGAGTGTCCTCCTGGATTTTTACGGACGGGCTAGGAATCACCATGGCCGGGAACCTTCGCAGGGTCAACGGCAGCGGCCCCACCATGCGATCACGCCCAATCCTTGGTTCAAAATCGGGTTCAAATGAGGAACGACGGAAAGCGGAGACCGTCCAGTGTGAATTGCTGCATGAGGCAATACTTAACTCACTTATCCCCGTCTTCCACAACGGCCCATTTCCCCAAGGCGCCTAACACTAAGCCCACTCCCGCTGCCTTTGGCTCAAATTTCCCGTTTGGACGACTGATTCACTGAGCTATCCGCGTGGCCGGCCGCAGTACTATGTTCCGAAACCTGACTGTGGTGTGGTCACCCTGCAGATAGATCGGTCCTGGCTTGGTGGGATCGGTGTGTATCGCGCCGCCAGTCGGCCCAAGCAACGGCTGATTGTCAATAACCTTTACGCCATTCAAGACCACGGTCACATGACGGTCCACCAGGGTCAGGTCGTACGATTGCCATTCGCCACCTGGCTTGCCCGCGTTCTGCGAGGGGGCGATCCTGCCGAAGATCGATCCCACCCCTTGGATGCCTTGCATTCTGCTGTCACGATCAACCACCTGTGCCTCATACATGCCCCTGAGATAAACCCCGCTGTTCCGGTCGCGCTCGACCAGAAATTCGATGTGCAGATGGAAGTCTTCAAAGACCGCTTCGGTTCTGAGGTTTCCATACGCACCCGTCGCGCTGAAGTCGGTTTTGGGTGTGTTGTTCTTCAGTACTCCCCCCTCGACTGACCAACCGTTCAGCTTGTCCGGCAAGTGGAGGCGCCAGCCAGCCAGATCCTTTCCGTTGAAGAGACGAATCGGCTCACCGTATGCAACTTTCGTCAGATCTGGAGCTGGGGGAATAGGCGGCAGCCGCTTTCCCTGAAAAGAGTCCCGTGTCCCTTCACCATTGGAGCGTTTGTGCAGAATCTCCCCTTTGAGTGTTCCCTCATCCGCCCAAACCTCGACGGTTTCGCTGGAAATAACCGGTCCGCCTCGTCCCTGACGTTGAGTCCGCAGCGTGAAATACAGGGGGCCGCCGCGGGACTCAACGCCCCGGAGCGG
The DNA here is from genome assembly GCA_937952345.1 of uncultured Acidobacteriota bacterium. GTDB lineage: Bacteria > Acidobacteriota > Terriglobia > Bryobacterales > Bryobacteraceae > CADEFT01. Next base: position 11,945 of record CALFYN010000469.1, on the reverse strand, counting down.
TTCGATGCTGCCAACATCCACCAACATGCAAACTCGCGGCTCGCCATTGGACTCCCCGATGCTGATCCAGCCGGGCCTGCCCGAGGTGAGCGTGAGCGTCCAGTCGCCCAGCAGTTCCTTCGCTACAGAACCAGCGTCGACGGAGCAAGGCAGAAGAAGGAATGGGAGAAGAACCCTCAAATCGTATCGCATCAACCTCCCTTTCTGTGTACGAGAAGGCCCCATTGAGGCCAGGATTACAGCGAGGTATCAATCACCGCATGCCGGCGGCTCGGCGGGTTGCCCCCCCGGTGAACCGCCATTCCCGAGCGATGGCAATCTCAGACAGCGGAGAACACGCCTGGCGCCCGAAGCGTCATGACAGCAGCCTCCGCTTCTCTTCCCAACTTTCCCATGCTACCGCTTGGAAATACTCCGCCGTTGCGGCGGCGATCGCGTACGGCTTTGCCATCAGGGTGCGCCGCTGCAGAAATGCTGGCAGCGCCCGTTCGTAAGAATCAGTGAACGTAGTGGTTCGGCGGCGTTGCTCAGATTCGTCGCGTTCGGCTGCCGAAAGTGGCAGCCAGATCTTATACTCCCGCGGGAGGGCCTTCGGATGTTTCCCTGTGAACGCCGCAAAAAAGCAGCACAGGTTCAGATAGTGGCCTAGGGTGCCAGGGTGGGACGTGTCCGGCAAATTGTGCAATGCAATGTCTGCTCGCTCGGCGCGCACGCGCTTCCATGCCGACGAGCAGGGCACGAAGATCCGTATCCCGTTTCGTTGCGCCGATTCCAGGATGCGCTCGCGGCCCCATTGATCCGTATCTCCCAAGCCCCAACCCATTTCGTAGTACACGGGCTCACCCCCGGCGTCGCGGATTGCCTTCACATAGGTGTCATGTGCCGCATAGTGCTCCTCAGCCGTGGGGCCGGCCATGAACCGTGCCACGGATTGCAGAACCACGTAGTCATAGCGCCCTTCTGCGATCTTTTCCAGGAAAGTCTGCCCTTCACGGAATCCGTACTCGGGTTTGAATGTTCCTGGCTTGAGGTAGACGTGAATGCCATCCCCGGAGCGGCCAATGATGTCTGACTGGTAGGCGTGTCGTCCTCCAAACCGGCTCATCCACTCTGCAGCGATCTTAGGCAGGTTGTGATAGTACATGCTGGAGGATCCGGTCCACAGCATCCGCTTGGGGGTCTCCATTGCCGCCATTCCGGCAGCGGCAAGCGGCAGCAGAGTGAGTGTTCTTCGCTTCATTCCTGGTCTCATTACCATCGCGGTTCGGTATGCTAATATGGCGAAGATAGCAGCTGTGGAGAAGTTTTGCACTCCGGTATACCTACCCCATGGCTCCCTGGGCAAGTGATTGAAATGTATGGATGTGGAGGTGCGCGTCCTTCGCGTTTGATCGTCTATGCCGCCAACCCCGGCTAGAAAGCGTGCCTATCGGTTTGGTGTTTTTGAAGCCGATCTGGACACCCTCGAACTCCGCAAACACGGCCTCAAGCTGAAACTTGCCGGTCAGCCCTTCCAGGTGCTCGCCCTGCTGCTGGAAAATCCCGGGGTAGTGGTGACGCGCAAGCAACTGCAGGCAATGTTGTGGCCAGGCGAGGTGTTTGGCGACCACGACCACCGCCTCAACAAAGCTATCAATAAAGTCCGTGAGGTGCTAAGCGATTCGGCGGAAACTCCTCGTTTCCTGGAGACGGTCCCACGAGTCGGGTATCGTTTCTTGCTGCCGGTTACACTCATCGAAGAAGCGCCTTTGCAGGAGTCCTCACTTCCCGGGAGGATGGTTCCGGAACTTGCCACCGAGGCATTCGCTGTTCGGCCGACCGTTTCCCCATCTCCACTTCCCATTCGTCGATTCTCGACCTGGCTGCCCTGGACAGCGGCCGCCGTGCTATCTCTGGCGGCTTTACTGGCGTTGTTGCGTACCCCCTCCGCGGCACGGATTCCGGCAATGGTCCCAACGATTCTCTCCACATTGATTGGTGCCGAGATGTACCCGGCGTTCGCGCCTGATAATAAACAGATCGTCTTCGTCTGGGATGGAGAGGATCGCAAGAACTTCGATCTCTACATCACCCAGCCAGGATCCGGACACCCGCGGCGGATCACGTTCCACCCGAATCGCGACTCGTATCCAGCTTGGTCGCCCGATGGCAACACCATAGCCTTTCTGCGGGAATCAGAGCCCGGAAAGGTGGCAATGCTCGTGCTGGATGTCCGCTCCGGGACCGAACGCGTTGTCAGGGAACTGGCGCCAGGTACGGTTGCCAGCTCGCTTTCTTGGATGCCGGACTCCACGTCTGTCATATTCGCCGAGAACCTGGAGCCCAATGGCCGCTCCGCTGTTTTCGTGGCCGACGTGCGTTCCGCCGCCGTTCGTCAGTTGACTTTTCCAGCAGCAAAACAGCGCGACCTGCTTCCGGCGCTGAATCCGGCCGGAACCCATCTGGCCTTTACGCGCGAAGGGGATGGCGCCTGGTGGCGGCAGATCTATCTGCAACCGCTCGAAGGTCAGGCATCGCCGCGCCGATCGACAAATTTCTACGGCTGGATTGACAGCCTGTGCTGGTCAAGCGACCAGGAATTGCTCATGTCCGCCGGCGCAGCCTCCCGCGGCAGCACCCATTTGTATCGGGTTTCCGCGCGCAACGGGCAGCATCAGGACTTGGCGTCGGTGCGGATCGAAGGCCAATACCCCGCCGTCTCCCGCGACGGCCGCATGCTGGTCTACTCCAAGCGAAACATGGAACAGTCCGGCATTTACAGGCTCGACATCCGGCAACGCACGGCCGGGCGTGTTCTGACCTCAACAACGCCCGACTTCACAGTCGACAGCACCGCCAATGGCACACGGCTTGTGTTGAGTTCCATCCGATCGGGTAGTCCCCAGCTTTGGCTCTATGATATTCCCACCGAGGCGCTGAAGCAGCTTACGTTTCTCGCTGCCGGGGCCAGCCTTCCGCGCTGGTCGCCGGATGGTGGCCGGATCGCCTTTGAATGCCGACTGGCTGGAAACTCCGATGTCTGTATGCTCAACATCGCTTCCAACCGAATGGTGCAACTGACGCGCGAGCCGAGTCTGGAGATGCGAACCAGTTGGTCCCGCGACGGCAAATTCATCTACTTCCAGTCCGATCGCAATGGCGTTGTAGACCTCTGGAAGGTGTCCGCCGATGGAACAGGCCCCGCCGTCCAGGTCACCCGGAATGGTGGAACCTTCGCCGTTGAGTCGTGGGATGGCAGGCATCTCTATTTCTTTACCAAGCCTGGCCCTTCTCCTCTTCGGCGGCGCGATCTGGCCAGCGGTGCGGAACTCGAAATCGATGGCAACGCCATGGGCGGAGGCGCCCTGTCGGCGTCCGCCGATGGTGTCTTTTACTTCTCGGCGTCTGACGGGAATGGCCGGCAAGTGATGCAGTACGACCCTGCCAGCGGTCGGAGCCGCGCTGTCTTTCCGATCACCCACCCCGTCCACCCAGTGTTGTCCGTTTCGCCGGATGGCCGCTACGTCTTCTACACCCACCTCGACAAGCCGGATTCGGATCTCCTCCTGGTTTCCGATTTCAGGTGATCCGCTCGTTGCGTATGAGCACCCCCCCACTTTAGCCTCCCAGGCTCAGCCAACCCCCGCGCCTTGAGTCCCTGTGCCGCCGAGGGGATGAGTGCTGTTTCAGCCTTTATTTTCAATTGTTTGCGGAGAGACATTGCAGAGACGCGGAAAGAACTGGGTTCTTTCCGTAATCCTCATAAGCTAGGTGGATATGTTCCGTCCCGCTCAGCGTTTCGGCAGGCGTGAATTGTTTTGTCAGATTGCCGCGTCCGCCTTGCCCGCAGCCCCCAGAACACCCCTGGTTGGGATTCAGATCGCTCCGTTCAGCTTTTACGATGAAGGCATCGAGAAGGCGCTCGACCTGATCCAGCAGACTTCGAGTGCCAATGCTGTCTTCGTCTATACGCACACCTATTACGCTGCTGATGGGCTGAAACGCCGCCGCCACGTCAGCATACTCGCTCCGGATCACGGCGTGGCCCCGCGCGATCCATCTCAAAGGAACCTCCCCCTGGTTTGGGTGCGGCACCGGGACGAATCGTTCCGCGGTACATCCGTCCGGCACATGCATGTCGATGCCAGCCGCGAGTATGCAGGCAGAGACCTTTTTCAGGAACTCGTCGAGCCCTGCCGAAAACGGGGTATCCAGATTTACGGCCGCGTGCTCGAAGGATCGAGCCCGGAACTGGCCTCGGTCATCCCCGGCTTTTCGCGAGTCCTTGGCAAGGATATCGACGGCAATGCGGCGCCTGCCTGCTGGTTCCATCCGGACTACCAGGCATGGTGGTCTGGCACGGTGGAGGACATTTTCCGGCAATACGAACTGCACGGTTTCCAGTGGGGTGCCGAGCGCATCGGGCCGCTCTCTCACCTGCTCACAACCGGGAGCCCTCCTCATTGCTTCTGTGAGCATTGTTTGCGACGCGCCCGCGACCGGGGCATCGATCCGCAGCGCGCACGGTTGGGCTTCCGGGAGTTGCATCGACTGGTGGGCGCTTTGGCTGCCGGCGAGGGAACGGAAAGTGCCCTGATGCGCTTTTTCCGCATACTCTACCGCTACCCGGAGATCCTGGCCTGGGATATGCAGTACCGCCTTGGCCAGGAGGAGATGTTCCAGCGTGTACGCAACACCATTCGCTCCGTGCGTCCAGGCACGCCGGTGGGCCGCCACATCGATCACCAACAGACGACGTACGACCTGTTTCACCAGGCCCAGGTCGGCTATGGGGAGATGGCTGCCTACGCCGATTTCATCAAACCGATCCTCTATCACGATGTGATGCCTCCACGGGTCCAGGGGCGCGTCGAAGCATTGCGCAAAAACATCCTCAAGGAGTTTTCCCAGTCCGAGGGTGTCGGATTCCTGGAACGCTACCGCGGTCATGAGACTGGCAAAATGCGCGGCGCGGACTACGTCTATACCGAAATCCGCCGTGCCGTGGGAGCCATTGCCGGCCGAACACCATTGATCGCCGGCATCGGAATCGATATCCCTCATGACAATCGCCCACTCCCTGCGAATCCTGACGAGGTGGCCGAGGTGGTCCGTCGTGCCTTTGCCGCCGGAGCCGCCGGAATTCTCATTTCGCGGGAGTACGACGAAATGCGCCTGGCGAATTTGCGAGCCATCGGCCGCGCGTTGAAATAAGGAGAAAACAGAAATGCGCCTTACCATGTTGGTAATATGCAGCGGGCTTGCCGCCCTCGCACAGGAATACCGATCCACATTGAGCGGCCGGGCCACCGATCCTCAGGACGCCGTCATTCCGCAAGTCAAAATCGAGGCGGTTCGGCTCGAGACGGGCGCCCGTTCCGAAACAACCACGGACGCAACCGGCCAATACGTGCTGCCCTTTTTACAGCCCGGCGCCTACCGCGTCACCGCCACCGTCGCCGGCTTCAAACGCTTCGTACGCGACAATTTCCAGGTCTCCTCGAACGAGCGCCTGACGCTCGATGTTCGAATGGAAGTCGGCCAGCAAGCCGAGAGCATCACCGTTGATGAAAGCGCCCCACTCCTCACTACGGCTACTGCATCAGTGGGTCAGGTACTCGGCGCCAAGCAGGTGGCGGCGATGCCGGTCAATGGACGCACGCCCCTTGTGCTGGCGCAGTTGGCGTTCGGGGTTGTGCCTCTACGTATTGCGCAAATGAATCGTCCCTTTGACGCCCAGGGCCCGTCCGAATTCACGATGGGCGGCGGATCGTTACAGCAGGACGGTAAGTACGGCAACGAGTTTCTGCTGGACGGCGTCCCCAACATGACTGGAAACAATCGTACTGCCTACAACCCGCCACTCGACTCGGTGGAGGAAGTGAAAGTGGAAGCCTTCAACGTTGACGCTGCCTACGGCCATACGGCGGGCGGTACGGTCAACGTCGTGACCAAGGGCGGCACAAATACTCTCCATGGAACGGTGTATCTGTTCAATCAGGCGTCCCGGCTGAATGCCGCGGACTACTTCTTGAAAGCCTCAGGCAGATCGCTTGCCGTGAGCCGCTACAACCAGTACGGCTTCAACGTGTCCGGTCCCGTCATGCTGCCCAGGTTGCTGGACGGCCGCAATCGGGTATTTTTCCACTTCTCACATGAGCGGATTCGTGACTTGTTCGTAGGCCCTGGCTTTTCCACCATCCCGACAGCCGCACAGAAAGGCGGAGACTTCTCCTCGCTTCTGCGCGTCGGCGCGCAATACCAGATCTACGATCCCGCCACCGGGGTGAGTGAGGGAGCGCGAGTACGCCGCAGCCCTTTCGCCGGCAACCTGATCCCCGCCAGCCGAATGAACGCCGTGGCGCGCAACCTGATGCAGTTTTACCCTGAGCCGAATACGCCGGGTCAATCCGACGGGCAGAACAATTTCATAGCGGGTGTCTTCGGCTCTACTCGCGATACGTTTGATAGCTATCTGGGCAGGCTGGATGTGAACCTGAGTTCCACTCACAAGTTGACAGTGAATGCGCGGCAGAGCGTATGGTTTGGATATCGCGGAAATCCCATTGGCCGCCCTGACGACGACGTCACGGCGAATCGCGCCACCAATCGGATCAATTGGGGTTCGACAATCGACGACGTGTTGACGCTAAGCCCCACGCTTGTCCTCAACACGCGTTTCAATTTCACACGCTTCGAAGAGCCGCGCCCCAATCTCAGCGCCGGATTCGATGCCACCTCGCTGGGACTGCCTCGTGCGCTGACTGCCGCATCCCCTTTCCCCATTCTGCCCCGCATCCAATTTAGCCGCTACACCGGCTTCGGCGACACCGGCAATGAGTTGAAGCCTTGGGATAACTTCCAGATCTTCTCGACACTGAACAAGGTGACCGGAAAGCACACGCTCAAGGCGGGTGCCGACCTGCGCTTTGGCCGTGAGAGTGGAATTGTCTACGGATTCTCGAACGGCTCCTATAATTTCGGCACCGAATGGACGCGTGGACCACTCGATAGCGCTGCCGCCTCACCCCTGGGGCAGGACTTCGCAACCTTCTTGCTAGGGTTGCCCACGGCAGGTACATTCGACATCAACACCAATCGGACCGCGCAGCAAGGCTACTATTCCTTTTTTGTGCACGATGATTACCGCGTGCGGCCGAACTTAACACTGAATATGGGGCTGCGCTACGAGCGCGACTTGCCGACCATCGAGCGCTTTGACCGATCGGTGGCGGGCTTTGACGCAACCACCGCCAATCCAATCTCGGCCGCCGCACTCGCGGCATATGCCCGCAATCCGATTCCCGAGGTGGCCGCGGCTAACTTCCGGACACCAGGCGGACTGCTGTTCGCCGGACAGCGGGGCAAGAACCTCTACGACACCCATGGATACTTCAGCCCGCGGGTGGGCGTTGCCTGGAACGTCACCCGCAAAACCGTGCTCCGCGGTGGTTTCGGCCTCTTCTATTTCCCGCTCGGCATCTCCGGCGTAATCCAGACCGGCTTCAGCCAGGCCACGCTGCTCGTGCCAACCCTCGACGGATTCCTTTCTCCCGCGGCGACCCTCAATAATCCGTTCCCCAACGGAATTCTGCAGCCAACCGGCGCCTCGCGCGGGATGGCCACCTTCAACGGTAACGCAATCTCGTTCTATAACCCCACGCCGGAGAACCCGTACTCAACTCGCTGGAACTTCAACATCCAGCGAGAATTGCCGGGTAACGCCGTTCTGGAAGTGGGCTATATGGGCAACCGCGGGCATCGGCTTCTGGTTGATCGCGACATCAACTTCATTCCGTCCCAATACATGAGCACGTCGCCTTCGCGCGACCAGCGCACCATCGATTTTCTTTCCGCCCGCGTCTCGAATCCGTTTGCGGGCCTGGTGCCGGGAACGTCGCTCGAAGGCTCCACCATCCAACGCCAGCAACTCCTCAGGCCCTTCCCGCAGTTTGCCGGGGTCACACAGCGGGCGATGAACGATGGGAGCACCTGGTTTCATTCCATGCAGGTTCGCGTCGAGAAGCGCCTTTCACACGGAGTGTCTGTGCTGGGAAATTACATGTTCTCCAAACTCATTGAGCAACGTGTATGGCTGAATCCGCAGGACGCCCGGCCAGCTAAGATGATCGCTGACGAAGACCGCCCGCATCGCTTCGTGATCAGCGGCAGCTATGACCTGCCATTCGGGCGCGGCAAGCGTTTTGGCGCTGGAAGCGGCCTCTGGACGGACCGCCTCATTGGTGGGTGGGCCTTGAACGGGATCTATACCTGGATGTCCGGCGCGCCCCTGAATTGGGGGAACGTGATCTACTTCGGTGGAGATCTGAACCTCCAACCCCGTAACCTGCGCAACGCCTTTGACACAACGCGATTCAACCGCGTGGCAGCACAGCAATTGGCCTCCAACATCCGGACCTTCTCGCAACGCTTCGGGAATCTGCGTGTCGATCCGCAGCGCGGCCTTGATACCGGTCTGCACAAGAACACCAGGATCACCGAACACGTGACATTCCAACTGCGCTGGGAGTGGTTCAACGCCACCAACTCTCCGGTGTTCGGCGGACCCGGAACCAATCCCACGGCGACGAACTTCGGCATCATTCAGGGCCAGGCGAATCAGCCGCGCCGGACCCAACTCGCGGGCAGGATTATCTGGTAAGCGACGAGCACTTGGTTTGACTAAAATTGAGGGTAGTTTTTTCATGAGGGCCTTCTGTCTCATCCTGATCGCCGTCTTTTCCCTCGCTGCCGCTACTGATGAGAGCGTGCGGCGGATTGTCCGGCGCTCGTGCATGGGCTGCCACGCCGGGGTTGGAGCCAAGGGCGGCGTCAACCTCGCCGGCGGCACAATCTCCCCGTCGGTATGGCATAAGGTCGGCCAGATTGTCGAGGCAGGGCAGATGCCCCCGCACGGAGCACCTCAGCCCACCGCCGCCGAGCGCGAGGCGCTGGTGGAGTGGATCGGTAAGACTCTCTCCGAAGACCGCTACCGGCAGCCCGGCCCTCGGCTCATGCGCCGGCTGACTCGGCTCGAGTACAACAACACCGTCCGCGATCTCCTGGAACTGGACCGGGATCTCTTCATGTTTCCGGAGCGCCTTCCCTACACCAAGTCCTACTTCCAGCCCGCATCGGCTTCTCTCGGCCGGCAGTTGACCGTCGAAGGAATTGAGTACGGGCAGAAGATTCCCGTGCTGCTTCGTTACAGCAGCCTGCTGGCGGACAATCGGGCCGAATACGGCTTCACCAATCGCGGTGATGCGCTGAACGTCTCCCCTCTGCTCATGGAGAAGTATTTGTCCGTGGCCAGTGAGATCGCATCTTCCCCGGAATTGACAAAGCACAGTGCCACGGCGCGACTGCTGCTTCAGCCACATGGTGGCCGGCCGCCTCGCGAAGTCGCGCGCAAACGACTGGCGGAGTTAGCACTCCGCGCCTACCGGCGTCCGGCATCGGAGGAGGAAGTCGCCGCCCTCCTGCGTCCTTTCGATTTGGCCACATCGCGAGGAGAGACCTTTGAGCAGTCTCTACGCGCCTCACTGCGGACACTGTTAGCCTCCCCGGGGCTCATTTACCTGAATGAGCCAAGGCTCGTTGGCGGCGGCAATGAGCGCAGTCTCAATTCCTGGGAGTTGGCGAGCCGCCTCGCCTACTTCCTATGGGCCAGTGGCCCCGATGCGGAGCTTCGCACACTGGCGCAGGACGACGCACTGCGGGAGGAGGCCGTGCTGGAATCGCAGGTCCGGCGCATGCTGCGTGACCGAAAGGTCCGCGAGCTGTCGGAGACCTTTGCCTACCAATGGCTGCAACTGAACGAGATGCTCGGCGCCCGGCCCGATTTGGACGCATTCCCGAAGTTCTACAAGAACGACGCTTTTGGCACGAACAAATTTAATCTCGGAACAGACATGCTCACGGAGGCGCTGCTGCTTATCGAGACTGTGATGTTGGAAGACCGGAGCGTGCTCGACTTTCTGGATGCCCGCTACACCTGGGTCAATCAGAACCTGATAAAACATTACGGTCTTGAAGACCAGTTCGAAAAGGAACTCAAGAATGGTGCCCGCCAGCTCGGCGCAAGTCTTGGAAACCGCTGGTTCCGTGCTCAGCTCAGGGACCGCACGCGTGGCGGAATCCTCGGCCTGGGCGCAACCCTGACCATGACCTCCACGCCGCTGAGAACCAGTCCTGTCTTCCGTGGTGCCTGGGCGCTGGAAGTGCTCTTCAACCGTCCGCCGCCTCCGCCTCCCAACGTCGCCACCCCACCCTTGGGAGGCGACGATCAGGCGGACACCGCGGCAGCACCCGTCCGCAAACGAGTGGAAGAGCATCGCCGCAATCCGGCGTGCGCTTCCTGCCACAACCGCATGGATCCTATCGGGTTTGCGTTGGAAAACTACGATGCGATCGGCGGTTGGCGAACAACCGACGGTCCGCATCCGGTGGACGCCTCCGGCGAACTGTCGCACGGGCGCCGATTTGACGACATCGCCACCTTCAAGGATGCTCTGCTCGCGCGCCCTGAAGACTTCGTTCGGGGGTTTGTGGAACATATGCTGAGTTATGCTTTGGGCCGCAAGATCGACTACTACGACGCCCCTGCCGTGAACGCGATTGTGAGCGCCGCCCGCCGGGACAACTACCGCTTTTCACGCATCGTGGTCGAGATCGCCCGTAGCTATCCCTTTCGCAATGTGAGGAACGAGGAATGAAAAACCTATCCCGCCGCAGTCTGCTCAGAGGCGCGGGCGCAACCATGGCCTTGCCTTGGCTTGAGGCCATGGGTGCTCCGGCGACTTCACCCGCCAGAGCTGCTTTCATCTATATTCCCAACGGCGTGTTGCAGGCCGCGTGGCGTCCTCGACAAACCGGCGCCCTCTCCGAACTGCCGCATTCCCTCGAACCTTTGGCCAAGGTGCGCGATCGTGTCCTTGTCCTCTCCGGACTCGACCGCACCTACGTGAGCGGCACCGGCGTCCACGCACAGTGCGGATCCTGCTGGCTGACGAGTTCACCTCCCACCGAAGCGCTCGACGGCGGCTTCCCCACCAACACTTCACTCGATCAGATCCTGGCACGCAAGATCGGGCAACAGACACTCTTTGCTTCACTCGAACTGAGCTGCAACGACCACACCGACAACAAGGAAACCCGCTACTTCGAGTCCATCTCCTGGATCGCGCCAGGCTATGCGGCCAACATCGAACGGAATCCCCGTGCTGTATATCAGCGCATGTTTGGTGATCTCAATGCGGACCCCACGTACCGCAGCATGTTGGATGCCGTAAAGGAGGGCGGGAAAGCACTGCGCTCTACTCTCGGCAAGGCAGATCAGGTTCGCCTCGACGAATACCTCGAATCGGTCCGCTCGATTGAACGGCGCATCGAATTAGCCGAAAAGGCGGCGGCGAGGCGTGCACAGCCTCCGATTCCAGAGCCGGCGGGTATCCCCGAAACCCGAGGCGCTTACATCCGCTTGATGTTCGATCTCATGATCATTGCGTTCCAGCAGGACATCACCCGTGTTGCCACCGTCGTGATCGATCCGGAACGGTGGGATTCTCCGCGTACCTATCATGGCCTCTTCGATAAACCCGAGGACCATCACCAACTCACCCACACCAAGGGCGACGAGCCCAAACTCAAGATCGCCAAAATAGACCGGTTTCATGTTGAACAGTACGCGTATTTGATTGAGCGGATGTCGGAAATTCGGGAAGGCGAGCGGACACTGCTGGATAGTTCGGCCATCGTGCTGGGCAGCGGACTGGGCGACGGTTCCATCCACAGCTATAAGGATCTTCCATTGCTGATGGCTGGATCGGCCGGCGGGCGATTCAAACTGGGCCAGCACGTCTCCTTCCCAACGGGTACACCCTTGTCGAACTTCTGGTTGTCGCTGCTCAACGCCTTTGGCGCGGGACAAGCACGTTTTGCTGACAGTACACTACGTCTCCAGGAAC
>CALFYN010000468.1 GCA_937952345.1 uncultured Acidobacteriota bacterium | reverse complement strand
ATGGCATGCAGAAAATCGCGATGCGAAGGCCCCAGCTTCGCAAACCCCGGCACAAATTCCCGCTGGCAGTCTTTCACCGAATCCGGCAGCCCCCAATGCTCCACCATCCGCCGCGCCAGATCTTCGTATTGAAACTGCAATACCTTCCGGCAGGCCGCCTTCTCCGTCATCTGCGGCTGCTTGCGCTCCAGCAAAATACTCTCGTAATCGCCAGGATAATAACACGCCACCAGAATCTCGCCCAGATTCCGGAACATCCCGCATAAATACGCTTCTTCCGGCCGCGCAAACCCCAGCTTCTGCGCCGCTTCCCGCGCATGATTGGCGCTCAGCAGGCTCAGAATCATCAGCTCCCGCACCCCCGGCGACCGCTTCCGGAAATGCTCGAACAGCATCGTCCCCGCCGCCACATCCCGAATCGCCTGCAACCCCATCAGCGAGGCCGCATGCGCCACGCTCAGAATCGGACGCCCGCTCCGGTTATACAACGGTGAATTCGCCGCCCGCAGCAATCGCAGTGAAATGCTGTACTCGCGCAAAATCACCTCGGTCACCTGCCGCACCGATGCGCTCTCCCCGCTCGCATACGCGAGGATCTGTTGGATGTGCTGTGAGAATGCGGGCAGATCTGGCCGCGTCAGGATATCCTGCAATCGGCGTTGCAGAACCTCTTCCGCTTTCTCGCTCGGCAATCGCCCCCTCTTCCGGGCGCTCTACTTCTCCGTGTCCATGAAGTAACAGCAGATCACTCCACCGCGCCCTCCCGAAAATCGTTACGCGCTCCCCTACCGTATCGACGGCAATGGCCGGTGCATGAATCCGTCTGGATGAACAGTGGCAGATTCCGGTGTAAGCAGAACATCCTGCTTTCAGATTCCTTCTTTGTTGCCCACGTGCCATCCGCGGGGGCCGAAAGAGCCCAGTGAGTCGGCGCTGAGAAAGAATCGGAAGTGTGTTTTGTTCTTTTCATACCAGCCGATGAGATGCTTCCCCTTCATCTCGGGGTGGTCGTCGACTTCCACCAGATTCACAACCTCCACCGGCTTTGCATGCACTGCCCAAGACTTTCCTTTCTCCCCCCATTCAGCAACACCGATGAGCGCTTTGCCGGAGCCCATGTTGTGGAATGTGTCCACAAGAGCGATGTGTCGGAATGGTCTTTTGCCGCCCGGCTCATGCGTCACAATGACGGTTCCCGCCTTGATTTGGTGCAGGTGGGCAACCGGAGGCAGAGGGAGCAACGGCGCTGTTTCCAGGATATCCGCGGTCGCGCCTTTAATCTCGGTGGGGTCGGCATATCCTTTCGCGTATTCCCGTATGCCGTGGCTTGGCGAAATTCCCTGAAAGTTCCCGACAAATGCGTTGCAGTCCTGGCCGAACCATCCCTCAACGTAGGTAAGCGGGGCCATCCCATTGCAATTCAGCGCTACGTACGCCAATCGGGCCGTGTCGCGGATATCGGCAGGGGAACCTCGTCCGGCGAAGGAGCGGCGCATCGAGCCTTTGTAGAAGGGCTCCATCGGGTCGACCTTGGGATGGTCCTTGATATAAAAAATGTCCGGAACGGATTCATTCTTGCCCAGCTTCATCAGCTTCGCGATGGCGTGCATCAGGTTGACGTATTCCGCGTTGGTGTACTTGTTCCATCCAGAAACGTACATCCAGATGTTCGCGGTGAAGTGGAGCCCCATGCGATCGTCATCGACGGAAAGGGAGTGATAGTCCTGCACGTATTTGGATGGTTGTGTCATGGTGAATCTCCTTCAAACGGGTTTGTCCCGCGTGGGGATCATACAGACAACGTGCATTTCGAAGCATGAAACCATCGTGGCGCATGCCGGGCTTCGTCGCCGCGCCGCGGGTTGCGTTCGAGTAACCGCAACTCAGCCTTTGCAACGAGTCGCTATCTGGTTGATTCCGTGTCCATGAAGTAATAACAGATCATGTGGCAAATGATCATGTGCCCGTCTTCGATTCTCCCCATGTGCGGATTCGCAACATGGATATTCAACTTCGCCAGCGGCCCCAATTGCCCCCCATCACGCCCCGTCAAAGCAATGGTCTTGCACCCAATCGAATTGGCATACTCCATCGCCCGCAGCACGTTCGGGGAGTTCCCGGAACCACTGATCCCCAT
>CALFYN010000467.1 GCA_937952345.1 uncultured Acidobacteriota bacterium | reverse complement strand
CGTTGAACCTGGACGATCTGGTGCAACTATGCACCGCAGCTGAGATTCATCCGACAGTAGGAAAGTGATTTGGAGAAACTACAAAGCTATCGGAGGTCCAACCGCATCGACGCTAAGTGGCTGATTCTACGAAGGGAGCCTCTGCGCAATTTCGGCGGCCAGTCGCAAGGTTTCCTCTTGCGGACTGGAATGTTCTGGCGTTTGACGCAAGAGACTTCGAATGGAGGGTATTTCGCGAATGTAGGCATCCAGTGCGGGGTTCGTTCCGGATACATAGGCCCCCAGTTGGATCAGTTCTTCCGTGCGCTGGTACGCGGACAGGGCGGAGCGGATCTTGCTGGATGCTTCTTTCTGATCTGGGGTGGACAGACGGTTGGCCAATCGGCTCACCGAATTCAACACGTCGATCGCCGGATACTGCCCGGCGTTTCCGAGTGCCCTCGATAGGATCACGTGGCCGTCCAGGATCGCTCTTGTCGCATCGCAGATCGGTTCATTAAAATCGTCTCCCTCCACTAGGACCGTGAACATCCCTGTGATTGAGCCTTTCTGAAAGTTGCCCGCACGCTCACAGATCTTGGGTAGCAGATTGAACACGGACGGAGGATATCCCTTTTGGCTGGGTGGCTCCCCGGCCGCAAGGCCGATTTCACGTTGCGCCATGGCGAATCTGGTGACGGAGTCCATCACAAGAAGCACATCGGCACCTTGATCGCGAAAATATTCGGCCACAGTCATCGCGGCAAAGCAAGAATGAACACGGAGGGGCGCGGAACGATCGGAAGTCGCCACCAGGACTACGGATTTCTTCAACCCTTCCGGGCCAAGCTCATGATCGAGAAACTCCCGCACCTCGCGGTTGCGCTCGCCGACAAGGGCAACCACGGTCACATCGGCCTTGTTGTGGCGGGCGAGCGATCCGAGTAGTGTGCTTTTTCCAACACCGCTACCACCGAAGATGCCAATTCTTTGTCCCTTCCCGCAGGTGAGTAGCAGATCAATGGCGCGCACTCCCGTGGTGAGAGGCTCCGTGATTGGCTTCCTGTCGAGCGGATTCGGAGCAGGCGGATGCAGCGGATAGCGTCCTTCCACTTCAATGGGGCGGCCGCCGTCCATAGGCCGTCCGTATCCGTCCAGGACACGGCCAAGCAGGCTATGTCCCACGGGCAAGTAGGATTCCCCTGGACGGGTTACAATCTTGTCGCCGAGTTGCAAACCCTCGGGATTCTCGAGGGCCATGGACAGTACACTGCCATCGCGAAATCCAATCACCTGTGCGGGGATACGCCGGCCGTCCCGCGTGAAGATTTCGCAAAAGTCTCCAATAGCGGCGAAAGGACCCAGGGAGCGGATCAGCAATCCGACTAATTCCACCACTTCGCCGTAGCAGATGATGGGTTCCATACTGACCAAGCCCTGTTCGAGCCGACGCAAGCATTCCGCGAATGTCGTCATCTTAGTCTCTTCAAATGGTCGGCCAGTCCGCGCTCAATCTCCGCGAGTTGGGTTTCCACGGACGCGTCGATACACCCTTGGCGCGTTTCGATTTGAAAGCATCCTCGCGCGAGGTGATCGCCGGTAACGATTTCGATGTTGAGATTGGAGAGAGTGCTGAGGGCCCGGCGAACTGCAGATTCGTTGTCAGAGTGCACATGGACGCGCAATATTTCTTGGACGCGAACCCTTTCCAGCGCTACGGCCACCAGTCCCTGGAGAGCTTCGGGGGAGACCGTCAGTTCCCTGTGGAGAACACGACGAGCGATGGCCAAGGCGAGTTGAACGAGGGAGTTTTCGGCTTCCTGATAAATGCTCCTTTTCCGGTTTTCGAAGTCTTCTATGGAGTTCCTGAGGTTCTGCAAGGCTTCGTCCGTCTTCTTGCTGAGGGCAAACTGCGTCTCTTCCTGTCCACGGCGATAGGCTTCCTTGGTGCGGACATCGAGCAGCCGCTCGAGTTCCTGAACCCGGGCTGAGAGGGATTCCATCACATGGGAGGAATCCTCCGGTGATTCTGGAACTTGGGGAACCCGTATCTCTTCTACGGCGGCCTGCAGGACAGGGCTTTGCCAATCGAAGGGCCGGCATGCATTCGGTTGGCGAAGGAGTCTGATACTTCCAGTACGCTGGCGGCTCATAGGCGGACTCAGCTTTCCTCACTTTGAACTAGCCAGGAACGTAGAACCTGCGCAGAGGCTTGGGCATCCTTGTTGATCTCTTCACTCAAATACTGGATCAGCAGTTCCGATCTACTCGAACCGGCGCCGCGAGGACGTAAGGATTCAAAGGGGTCGTGGGTCTCTGTCTCACCCGGAAGGAGTTGCTGCTCAGTTTCCGCCTGTCCCATGGCCTGAGGCTCCCCAAGCGATGGCAATGCCGCATTTCCTGGCGCTTCCGGCAGTTCTGCTGGATGATCCAGGACGACGGTCTTCGGACTGCGCCGCCGCAGCGCAAAGAACAGAAGAGCAATGACGAGTGCGAGGCCGGCGGCGGCAATTCCGGTCACTGCACCGCCTTGCTTGAGCAGGTCCAAAAGCGAAGTCTGTTGTTGCGTTGCGGGGGCTGGCGAGGACGGAGGCGGCGCCAGAGGAGGAGACAGGCGGAGGGTTGCTTCGAAGGGCAGTGAATCGACAGTGACCCGATCGCCACGTTCCAAGTTCACGCCACCGACATGAGCCACCATTTCCTGAATCACCTTGAGGAACTCTGGCGCTGGCGGCACCAGAATACGCTTGGCGGTTGGCCCTTGGCCCTCCCATCGAACCTCTTGATCGACGAGGAC
Organism: uncultured Acidobacteriota bacterium; assembly: GCA_937952345.1. Lineage (GTDB taxonomy): Bacteria > Acidobacteriota > Terriglobia > Bryobacterales > Bryobacteraceae > CADEFT01. The sequence continues at coordinate 674 of CALFYN010000467.1, read as the reverse complement.
GGCGACGGCAACCTGTTTCACGATGCCGCGCGGCGTCTTTACGTGACGCACACTGCGGCTGCTTTGATAGGTAACGTTCTCCGTTCGTTTGGTTGTCCCGTTTGTTCCTGGGGTCGCTTTTGCCGGCGGACGCGGGAGATTGCTGGCCGTGCCGGGAATGCCGCCCGCGCTGCTGGCGGTGTTTGTGGAGACCTCTTCCTGCTTCTGGGAAGTCACCATGACGGAGCGGTTGGGGTCGACAACCTCTTCGCTCTGCTCGCTGGTGGTGAAATCGCATTCCACCGAAACACCGGCCTGGAATTTCTCCGGGCCAAGAACGGGCTCCAATGTGCGGTTGATTTTTGTCAACAGTTCTTGTTCCACCTGGTGCTGATACTCGAGCAATCCTTCGGTGTATTCGGGTTCCTCTCCAGGAGCACCCCTATGCTTGCGGGTGAGGAGCTGACCTCGCCGGTCCACGACGGAAACCGCCTGGGGCGATAACCCTTCCACCGCGCTGGCGACCATTTGCGTGATTGCGGAAACGTTGACGGGGCTTAGCTTCGCGTCGTGCCGCATGCTCACCATGACACTTGCCTTTGCCGGCTGCCGAGCTTCGGTGAAGACGGATTCCTTGGGGAAGGTGATGTGTACTCTTGCGCTTTCGACGTCAGCCAAAGAAAGGATGGAGCGCT
>CALFYN010000466.1 GCA_937952345.1 uncultured Acidobacteriota bacterium | reverse complement strand
TGGATCATTTCGATACTTCTGACTACGGTTCTTGCCGCTGTTCCATGAGAGGTGGAGCATCAGGACGGACTTGCGACGCTTCGCGGCGATCAGTACGCGAAGGCGGTGTCACTGCTCGCAAAGGCCCTGGCGCGGGCCGAAAAAGAGAATCCTTCCCCACTATTGATGGGCCGGATGCGCAATAATCATGCGTCGGCTCTCTATCAGGCAGGCGATTACGATGCGGCGGAAGCCGGGTTTCAAGAGGCATTGCGGTGCTGGAAGCAAACCCCGGAGGCACCGGCGCAGGAGCGCGCGCGCACGCACAACAATCTGGCGGTCTTATACCGGCAGCGGTGGAATCTGGACGAGGCCGCCCGGCACGCCCGGAAGGCTCTTGAACTGGATCAGGCTGCACTGTTCCTGCACACGCTGGGTGAGATTCTGCGGATGCAAGGACGGTACAAAGAGTCTTTGCGGGTGTTGCGGGCCGCCGAAGAGGCGGGGCCCGATCCGGTCGAACTGGGCACGATCCTGCAAGCGAGGGCTGGAGTCGCCTTGGATCAAGGACTGCCCGCCGAGGCGGAGCCGCTATTTCGAAAAGCGATTGCCGAGCTGCGCATAGTGTGTGGAGATTCGCATCCCGCTCTCCTGGCGGCCAAGGGGAATCTGGGGGTGGCCTTGACGGCTTTGCGCCGGTTTACAGAAGCTGAGCCTTTGCTGGCATCGGTTTACCGGGATGCGCGTTCGGCGTTGGGCGAGAATCATCCGCGGGTTGCGGCGGCAGCCAACAATATGGCGAGGGGTCTGCGGGAGCAGAAACGGTATCGCGAGGCGGATGACATGTACCGCGAAGCCCTGTCGATTTGGCGGCAAGTGTTCGGGCCGCGCCATCCGGAGTATGCCAAGGGCCTCCACAATCTGGCGTCATTGTTTGTGGAGCAAGGCAAACTCCATGGCGCGGAAAAGCTGTATGCCGAGGCGTTGCGGATCGCCGAGGCGAACTTCGGCAAACAGCACGCGCAAACCAGGCTGCATCTGAGTGGGCTGGAGCAGGTCTACCGCTTGCAGAAGCGTAGTACGGAACTGGCGCGGCTGCAGCGCGTGTTTCGCTAGTTTCCCCGGCCAAGGGCTTCCATGTCGGTGCAATCGAGGCGAAAAGGACGCGCGCCGTAGATTGTGCTCCAATCGGCAAACGCATGGCTGAGGGTTTGCCAGACGACGCGGCCCGCGTTGACTTGCGGCCGCAGGGTATCGAGATGCGCGGCGATGTTGTTGATGAGGCTTGGGGTCAACTGGCGCTGGTCGATCATGATGGTGGCTGTGAAGAAGCCGTCCTCTGGAAGCGTGCCTTTGGCGGCCGCAGCGAGATAGGCTTGAACGCCATCAAGGGTCGCTCCGGTGAAGTTGCTCTTGCAGCCTCCACCGAGGTAGGCCAGGCGGCGGGAATTACTGTTCTCGTGGAAATTGTTCCTGTCTTTGGGATGCCATAAGCCGTACGACTCGTCGTCCTCGCGGTGTCCGGGTGAGGCGGCGCCCCAGAGCAGATTGGCTCGCCAGAAATAGCTGGGATATTGGACGCCGAAGATGCCGTCTTCATGCCTTTCCCAGCCCTGCGGATTGTCTGCCGGGGTATAGAGGAATCCGCCGACCACCTGGTTGCGCGGGAGGCCAAGCTGTTCCACGAGGTAGGCCACGTCCGCGTAGTTGTATTTGGATTCGTGGGCGTGGGGACTGACCTCGAAGCCAAGATCCTCGACCATCCAGCGGAGGATGCTCTTGCCGTTCGTATTTTCAATGACTCCACCCGTGTCATACGCTGCGACCGCCTGGAGAAAGTTCCAATCCGATTGAAAACTCCATTGCGCACCCTTGGCACGGATGACCAAGGCGAGTTGGCGCACCAACTCGCGGTTCTGGAGGTAGGCCACGCGGTTGGCCAGGTAGTCAATGGATCTGGCCGATGGCTCCTCGTTGTGGCTGACAATGGTCAGATGCAGCGGTGGCTGTGCGGGGAATGCGGGCAGTGAAGCGAGCAGACACACCCATCCCAAGGTTGATTTCATGATGATTCCTCCGAAGTTGATTCGAACAGGGCCGTTTTGCAGGCCTCTGGAGACCTTGACGGCATTCGTACTGGCGGGTTTACCCCAACGGCAATTACAATGAGGCTAGCGGAGATGAAACATCAGGTTGCCTTCATACACACCTCGCCGGCCGCTATTCCTCCACTGGCCGACTACTATCGGGATTTTGCGTCGGACCTGGAGATTACGAATCTGTTAGACGACGGTGTGCTCCGGTTTTTCGCCCGGCAAAACGATGAGGCGGCCGAAGCGCGGCTTGCCGAGATGTTATGCGTGGCCCGCGATGCATACAACTCCGAACTGGCGGTTCTGACTTGCACCGCTGTGACAAGGCAGGTGATTCGCAGGCTTTCCGAGGCTACCGGATTGCCGATCGTCAAGATCGACGACGAACTGGCGCGGCAGGCGGTGAGCGTTGGAACGCGGTTGGGCGTGGTGGTGACCTTCCGGCCGTCGCAGGCGGTGATTGGGAAATTGTTGCGGGAGATGGCGGAAGAGATCGGGCGGTCCGTGGAACTGACGTTTCGGGTGATCCCCGAGGCCTACGAAGCTCTGCTGAGTGGGATGCCGGAGCAGCACGATACATTATTAGTGGCCGGAATTCAGGAATTGGCCAGGGAGCCGATCGACGCACTGGTGCTTTCGCAGGTGTCGATGGCTCGTGTGTTACCCAAGTTGACGAACTTGCCAGTGCCGGTGCTGTCGGGCTTGCCGGCAAGTCTCGAAACCATCCGCCAGCGGCTGTCTATATAATCACGAAAGGTTTCTGAACATGCGTACGTCTCCCATACAAGCATCCGATTGGCGCGGAGTCTTCCCGGTTCCTCCGCTGGCGCGGCGCGGCGATGCTCGCCGCACGATTCATTGGGAAGAAAATGACCGTCTGGTGCGCCATATGGCGGCTGGCGGAATGACCCGTTTTCTCTACGGGGGAAATGCGTTCCTCTACCACATCACACTCGCGGAGTATGAGGAATTGCTTGGTTGGCTGAACGGGTTGGACGAGGCTTATTGGGCGATTCCCAGCGCCGGACCATCGTTTGGCCGGCTGATGGACCAGGCACCGCTATTGCGCCGGTTCAGCTTTCCGGCGGTGATGCATTTGCCCTGCGGAGATCCGCGGGATGCCGCCGGGCTGGAAGCGGGGTTGCGTGACTTTGCCGATGCCTGTGGTACGCCGCTCATCCTCTATTTGAAGGATGAGAACAACTTCGGTGGGAACCTGGAGGCGGGGCTCGATGCCGTGGCACGCCTGGTGGACGATGGGCTGTGCATCGGAATCAAATACGCCGTGGTGCGCAGTAATCCCGAGCAGGACGACTACCTCGACTCTCTGTTGCGGAGGGTGGACCGGGCGAAGGTTCTGAGCGGGATCGGGGAGCGTCCGGCGATCGCACATATGCGGGATTTCGGGCTTCCGGGATTCACAACCGGCAGCGGATGCCTGGCTCCGACCTTGAGCAATAGGATACACAAGGCTTGCGAAGATCAGGATTACGAGGCTGCGGCGCGGAGCCGTGAGCTGTTTATCCCGCACGAAGACCTGCGCGATGCCTGGGGGCCGGCGCGCGTGCTGC
>CALFYN010000465.1 GCA_937952345.1 uncultured Acidobacteriota bacterium | reverse complement strand
GGCGAGGGTGGAACTGGTACCGTCGCCGAAAACCCAGGAATAAGAAATGATCTGGCCTCTTCCGGCAGCCGGTCCGCTGCCCGCAGCAACACCGCCCGCTCCTCCGTCCGCGCATTCGGCATCACCGGCAGGTAGAAAAACAACGCCGCCGTCCCGCCAAACGCCAGCCCCGCCGCCAGCCATTCATCCGCTCTCGTCCGAACCAACTCCCAAATCAGGAAAAACGGCAACACCCACACAAACGCCGTCGGCATCAGGCTCAGTACCAGTCCCGGCAGCACCCCCAGCACAAACCCCATCGGCACCAGATCCGGTATGGCCAGAGCAAGCATCGCACCGACGCCCGTCACCACCAGATACCGGATCAGATATTTCCTCACGTCGTCCGATTCGATCGTCGAAATCCGGCATTCCCTTTAGCCGCCCAGTCAGATGGATCGCCCGCGAGGATTCCGCGGCATGCCGTGGGCCTAGTCCATCAGTGGCCCGTCCCCTACAACGAAAAGGTGACGAACTGATCCCCGGCCTTCGCGAACCCCTTACCGCCGCCGGCGGCAATCGTCACATACTGCTTCCCGTTCACTTCATATGTGCAAGGTGTTGCGAATCCGGGGGCTTCCAGTTGATGCTCCCACAGCACCTCGCCGCTGCGTGAATCGAAGGCGCGCATCATGCCGTCCATAGTGCCCGCCATGAATACAAGTTCGCCCGCCGTGGCGATGGCGCCTCCATCGGCATGTGTGCCGGTCTTCGGAATGCCGCGTTTCTTCAACTCGGGGTATTCACCGTTGACTGTGCGCCAGGCGAAGTCGCCCTTGTCGAGATCAATCGCCGTCATGTAGCCCCATGGCGGTTTGATCGCCGGATAGCCTTCAGGATCGAACAGGCGGATACGCTGCGTCAGTTTGAAGGGATAGCCCGCGTCCTTGCCGGCCTCTTCGAGAACGACACGATTCGTTGTCTCCGAACTGCTGACAAACACGCGATTCAACTTCGGATCATGGCAGCAGCCACCCCACAGCACGCCGCCGCGGAAGCCGGGATGCACAATCGTCCCCTGCTTGCTGGGAGGCGTGTATATACGGCCTCCGCGCGATTCGGCGAATAGCTTTGCGATGGCTGCCTGCGATTCCTTGCTGATGTTGGTGATCTGGCTTTCGTCGAAATTCAGCCGGTTGAGCGGCGGAGGCTTCAGTGGGAAAGGCTGGGTTTTGGAGAGCTCTTCGCCGGGGATATCGGAAGTGGGAATGGGACGCTCCTCGACACCGTACACCGGCTTGCCCGTCTGCCGGTCGAAGATGAACACCAAGCCCATCTTCGTCAT
>CALFYN010000464.1 GCA_937952345.1 uncultured Acidobacteriota bacterium | reverse complement strand
TGGCGCTGATGTGGCGGCGATGGCGGGAGTATACTGGAGACGCCCTGCAGTTCAATCCTTCGAGTGGAGGGACACTTGGCAACCGCACGCCGATCTTTCCTGCAGCAGGCGGCACTGATTCCAGCCGCCGCAGCCCAGACTTCGACTCCTGATTCCAAGCCCGCGGTTCCGGTGCGGGCACCGGCGATACGGTATCCGCGCGTGTTTCGCGGGCGGCAACTGGCTACGATTGCGTTTCCGCTGGGCGGGGTGGCGGCGGGCAGCCTGAGTCTAGGCGGGCGCGGCCAGTTGCGTGATTGGGAGATTTTTAATCGCCCGGATAAGGGGAACAACGTTCCGTATGCATTTCCCAGCATCTGGGTGCAGGCGGGCGGGGGGAAACCGGTGGCGCGTGTGCTGGAGTCGCGGATGATGCCGCCGTATCAGGGGCAATCGGGGTTGGGGTCGCAGAATGCTCCGGGGTTGACTCGTTTGGCTTCGGCGACATTTACGGGGGAATATCCGTTTGCGCGGGTGGATTTTCAGGACCGGCGGTTGCCGGTGAAGGTTTCGCTGGAGGCATTTTCTCCATTTATTCCGCATGAGCCGGATGATTCGGGGATTCCGGGGACGGTGCTGCGGTACCGGGTAACGAATCCGGGGGCGGTGGCGGCGAAGGTGTCGATTGCATGGTCCGTGGATAATCCGGTGGGGTTTCGCATTGTGCGGGGAGCGGCGCAAGCGGTGATGGGCGATACGCGGCGCAATGAATACCGCAGTGGCGCGGGGATGGAAGGGATCTTCATGACGAACCCGGGCATGGCGGAAAGCGATGTCCTGAAGGGGAGCTTCGCGCTGTGTTTGATTGGGGTGGGGGATGGGAAGGTGACGCATCTGCGGGGCTGGCCGAAGGGGCGGTGGTGGAATGCGCCGATGCTGTATTGGGACGATTTTTCGAGCGATGGATCGTTGGGGCCGGAGACGGGAGAGCGGAATGCGGTGGGGGCGCTGTGCCTGGAGCGAACGATCGCGCCGCGGGCGACGGCGGAGTTTACGTATGTGCTGGCGTGGCATTTTCCGAACCGGACGCCGCAGAGGTGCGGATGGCGGGCTCCGAAGGGGAAAGATCAGACGGTGATCGGGAACTGGTATGCGAAGCGGTTTGGGGATGCCTGGCAGGCGGCGGAGTATCTGGCGGGGAATCTGGGGCGGCTGGAGAGGAAGACGCGGGCGTTTACGCAGGCGGTGCGGGAGAGCACGGTGGCGGATGGAGTGAAGGACGCGGCAATGGCGAATCTGTCGACGCTTGCCTCGACGACCTGCTTTCGCACGGCGGACGGGGAGTTTCATGGGTTTGAAGGGGTGAACGATCAGGCGGGGTGTTGTTTCGGTAATTGCACACATGTGTGGAATTACGAAACGGCGACGGCTCACCTATTTCCTTCGTTCGCACGGTCTTTGCGCAAGGCGGCGTTTGGATATTGCGTGGATGAAGCGGGGGCGATGCACTTCCGGCAGATGCTGCCGGATGCGCACGAGCGGCTGGGATTTGCGGCGACGGACGGGCAGATGGGACAGATCGCGCATGCGTATCTGGACTGGAGGCTGTCGGGGGATACGGAATGGCTGCGGGGTTTGTGGCCGAATATTAAGAAAGCGTTGGAATTTTCCTGGATTTCCGGGGGATGGGATGCGGATAAAGATGGCGTGATGGAGGGCGTGCAGCACAACACGTACGATGTGGAGTTTTACGGGCCGAATCCGCAGTGCGGGGTGTATTACCTGTGCGGATTGCGGGCCGGGGAGGAGATGGCTCGGGCGGTGGGGGACACGGCGGCGGCTTCGGAATACCGGCGGCTATTTGAGGCGGGGAGCCGGTGGATTGACGCCAATCTTTTTAATGGGGAATATTATGTGCAAAAGGTGAGGGGGTTTGCGAAGGAGCAGATCGCGCCGGCGTTGCGGAGCAGCATGGGGTCGGAAGATACGATGAAGCCGGAGTATCAGATGGGTGAGGGGTGCTTGCTGGATCAACTGGTGGGGCAGTATCTGGCGGATATTGCGGGGTTGGGGCCGCTGCTGGATGCGAAGCATATTCGCAAAACGATGGAATCGATTGTGCGGTACAACCACCGGGCGAGCCTGGAAGAGCATGACTCGGTGCAACGGATTTACGCGGTGAATGACGAAGCTGCGTTGCTGGTTTGCGATTACGGGAAGGCGGAGCGGCCGCGGATTCCATTTCCTTACTACGCGGAGGCGTGGACGGGACTGGAGTATATGGCTGGGGCGCAGATGATGTATGCGGGGCTGGTGGCGCAGGGGGTGCGGGCCTTTGAGGAGGCACGGTTGCGGCATGACGGGGAGCGGCGGAATCCGTGGGATGAGCCGGAGTGCGGGCATCATTATGCGCGGGCGATGTCGGCATGGTCGGGGATGGTGGCGCTGAGCGGATTTTTGTATCACGGGGTGGAGAAGAGTGTGGTGGTGACTCCGCGGACGGCGGGGAATGCGAAGTGTTTCTGGGCGACGGGGACGGGGTGGGGCGTGTACCGGAGAGTGCCGACGGCGGCGGGGACGCAGTGGACGATTGAGGTGCTGCATGGCGCGCTGCCATGCCAGACGTGTACGTTGGAGGGGAAGGGGAAGGCAAGGGCTACGATGAATGGGGCGGCGATTGGGCAGAGGGCGGAGGTTGCGGGTGCGCGGGTGCGCATCCGGTTCGATGAGGCGATTGTGGTGCAGGCCGGGCAGCGGCTGATTCTGGAGCTTTCGACGTGAGCCGTACAACTCTTGTCTTGGTGGGTGGTTTCCTGGGGTCGGGGAAGACGTCTCTGATTCTGGCGGCGGCGCATCTGCTTCGGGATCGGGGGGTGCGCACGGCGGTGATCTTGAACGATCAGGCGGGAGCGCTAGTGGACACACAATTGGCCCAGGTGCAGGGGTTGGCAGCGGAGCAGGTGACGGGGGGATGCTTCTGCTGCCGGTTTCACGATCTGGGGGCATGCGCGGAACGATTGCTGGCGGCGAAGCCGAAAGTGATTTTCGCCGAGCCGGTGGGGAGTTGCACCGACATTGCGGCCACTGTGTTGCAGCCGCTACGGCGGTTTTACGGGGAGCGGCTGCATGTGGCGCCCTTTACGGTGCTGCGGGATCCGGGTTTGGAGATTCAGGACGAGGACATCGAGTACCTCTATACGAAGCAACTGGAAGAAGCAGACCTGGTGCGGAAGACGAAGGCGGATGTGTATCCGGGGGCGGAGTTGAGTGTGCGGACAGGGCAGGGGATTCGGGAGTGGCTGCAGGAGGTGCTGGCAGGGACGACCACTGGCGGATCGAGGCTGCTGGATATCGACTATGCGCGGTACGCGCGGGCGGAGGCGGCGCTAGGGTGGCTGAATCTGGAAAGCACGCTGCAGTCCGTGCCTTGTTCTCCAGCGATGGTTGCGGGGCCTTTGCTGGACGGGGTGGTGGGGCTGTTGAATGACGCAGGCATCCGGGTAGCGCATTGCAAGTTGATGGCGAGTGCGGCAACCGGGTATGTGAAGGCGGCGCTGACGGGGAACGATCAGGAACCGGTGGTGGAGGGGGATTTGACGGCATCGCCGGCGACGCTG
>CALFYN010000463.1 GCA_937952345.1 uncultured Acidobacteriota bacterium | reverse complement strand
TTGTGATTGAGTTCGTGGCGCGCAGTCTGGACGCGCCTCCTCCAGTTGATGAGTCCCACGTTGCGGCCGATGCTCATACTGCTTGACCATAGCGCGCCCGCTCCGTTGCGGCATTCGTTAACGGGGCATCTGGTGACGCTCGTTTTCGACCGTGGGTGGGACAAACTATCAAACGGCGAGTTGCTGGCGGCGGCCGAAGCAGCTGGGTTTGAAGTATTCATCACGGCTGACAAAAACATTCGATACCAGCAAAATCTGACAGGACGCCGAATCGCAATCATTGAACTTGGAACGCCGCGATGGCCGGTTGTACGTCAGTTCGTGGAACGTGTAGTGGCCGCAGTGGATGCGTCCACGCGGGGGAGTTATACGGTTGTTGAGATTCCGCTGCCGCCGCGGCGGAAGCAATAGCCTGCGCACTACTCGTTTTGATTGGCTTCGAGGAAGGCGCGCAGGCGGTGGCTGCGGCTAGGGTGGCGGAGTTTGCGGAGGGCTTTGGCTTCGATCTGGCGGATGCGTTCGCGGGTAACGGCGAAGTGCTGGCCGACTTCTTCGAGGGTGTGCTCGCTGCCGTCCTGGAGGCCGAAGCGCATTTTGATGATTTTTTCTTCGCGGGGGCTGAGGGTTTTGAGGACTTCGGCGGTCTGCTCGCGGAGGTTGAGATTGATGACGGCTTCGGATGGGGAAACGACGCGGCGGTCGACGATGAAGTCGCCGAGATGCGATTCTTCTTCCTCGCCGACGGGGGTTTCGAGCGAAATGGGTTCCTGGGCGATGCGCAGGACTTTGCGGACTTTGCCGACGGGCAGTTCGAGGCGGCGGGCTAATTCTTCGGTGGTAGGCTCGCGGCCGAGTTCCTGCTGGAGGAGGCGCTGGGTGCGCACCAGCTTGTTGATGGTTTCGATCATGTGCACCGGGATGCGGATGGTGCGGGCCTGATCGGCGATGGCGCGGGTGATGGCCTGGCGGACCCACCAGGTGGCGTAGGTGGAGAATTTGTAACCGCGCAGGTAATCGAATTTGTCGACGGCCTTCATGAGGCCGATGTTGCCTTCCTGGATGAGGTCGAGGAACTGGAGGCCGCGGTTGGTGTAGCGCTTGGCGATGGAGACGACGAGGCGGAGGTTGGCCTCGATGAGCTGCTTTTTGGCGGTTTCGGCTTCGGCTTCGCCGCGCTCGACGATTTGCATGCTGCGGCGGAGGTCGGTGGCGGAAGCGCCGTATTCGTCCTCGAGCTGGGTGATGCGCTGGAGGGCGGTTTTCAGCTCGCGCTGGGTTTCCTTGGCGGCGCGGTCATTGGGGAATTCCTCGAGGCGGCGCTGGAGTTTGGCGACTTCGCGCTCGACGGGTTTGAATTCTTCGACGGCGCGGCGGAGCTTGTCGGCGAACTGGCGGTAGACGGAACTGGTGAAGGGGATGGCGCGGACGAGGCGCGAGATGCGGACCATGGTGCGGGCGAGTTGCCAGCGCAGTTGGCGATGCTGCTTGGGCTTCATGCCCTTGGAGAAGGAGAGCATCTTCTGTTTGAACTGCTGGCCGCGTTTCTGGTGTTTTTCGATTTCGGCGATGGCGTTGATGAGGTCGGCGGTTTGCGATTCGACGGCTTCGTCGGTGACCATGAGGTCGGCCTGGATCAACATGTCGCGGACAGGCAGGTTGCCCTGCTGGATCTCTTCACACATGGCGATGATTTCGCCAATGACGAGGGGGGAGCGGGAAAGGGCACGGCTGACCTGGCGCTGGCCATGCTCGATGCGTTTGGCGAGCTCGATTTCCCCTTCGCGGGTGAGGAGGGGGACGGTGCCCATCTCGCGGAGGTACATGCGGACGGGGTCATTGGTCTTGTCGCCGAAGTCACCGGCGAGGTCGATGTCGGCGAGATCTTCGGGCTCGTCGGCTTTCTTTTCGAAATCGATCTTGGGCTCTTCGAGGAGTTCGACGCCGGCGGTGTCGAGTTCGGCGAGGAGATCATCGATTTCCACGCCACCGGCGACATCGTCGGGGAGCATGTCGTTGACCTCGTCGTAAGAGACGTAGCCGCGCTCCTTGCCCATATGCATGAGCTTCTGGAGTCTGCCGAGTTTTTCCTCTCCTGCCACCGCTTACTTTTTCCCAGCCGTTTCCTTTAAGAAATCGGTAACCGGAAGTGCAATGCAAGCACCGCCGGCCGCTGTCATCGTTATCTGTTCACCGCGCTCCGTGGTTTGATTGAACCGCGAACTTCTCAATTCTAGCATTGCCGGTTTTCCTGCGTCCGGTGCGACACGCCGGAGTCATGGGAGAGATCGGCAATTCGTGGGCCGGGCAGTAGGGGATACGTGATTCTGGCGGCGGGTGGGTCAGGATTTGCGGGTAGTGTCGAGTTGTTGCATGAGCTGGAGCGCGGTGTTGAGATCGCCGCGCTGCTCGGCTTCGCGGATCTGGCGGCGGAGGTTCGACTGGCGGGCTTCCTTGAGTTCCTGATCGAGGACGCGGAGGCAGCTTTCGACGTTGGATTGGATGGTGTCTGTGTTGTCGGCTTCCTGTAGTTCGTCGGCGAAGACGAGGCGGGAAAGGAGGGTCTGGTCGGCGTCGGAGAGGCGGCCTTCGAGGTCTTCGAAGTGGAAATCGGGGTGATGGTGGTAGAGGGCGAGGATGGCTTCAAATAGGGAGCGGGTGCGGAACTCGCCGACGGCGGCATTGCCTTCGAGGTGGGGGATGATGGCGGGGCGCAATTCGGGATGGAGGACGATGGCGCCGAGGAGGATTTTTTCGACGCTGCGCACGCCGAGGCTTTTGACTTCGATGGTTTCCTGTCGCTTGTCGGCTGCGGCTTTTTTGAATTGCTCGAGGAGCATGCCGCGCTCGACGCCGATGTAGGAGGCGAGATCGCCGGCGAGGCTGGCGCGCTCGATTTTGTCGGGGATTTTCATGACGGCGGGAAGCAATTGCTGGAGGACGCGGGCGCGGCCTTCGGGGGATTTTTCGTGGCGCTTGCGGAGCTGGTCGGCGAGCCAGAAGTAGTAATTGGGGGCGCGGTCGAGGAGGGTGCGGTAGGCTTCGACGCCCTGTTGTTCGATGAATTCGTCGGGGTCGAGATCGTTGCTGAGTTCGAGGATTTTGACGCGGACGGATTCGTGGAGGAGGATTTCGATGGACCGCTCGGCGCCGCGTGCTCCGCCGGTGTCGGGGTCGAAGTTGACGGTGACTTTGTCGGCGAAGCGTTTCATGAGGCGGACCTGATCGGAGGTGAGGGAGGTGCCGCAGGAGGCGACGGCTTCGCCGAGTCCGGCGGCGGAAAGTCCGATGACGTCCATGTAGCCTTCGACGAGGACGAAGCGGCCTTCCTTGCGGGCGGCTTCGCGGGCGCGGTGGATGTTATATAAGACGCGGCTTTTCTTGTAGACGTCGGTTTCGGGGGAGTTGAGGTATTTGGGCTCGTCGCCTTTGGCGAGGACGCGGCCGGCGAAGCCGACGATTTTTCCAGCCTCGTTCTGGATGGGGAACATGAGGCGTCCGCGGAAGCGGTCAAAGAAGCCTTCGCCTTCGTTGCGTTTGATGACGAGGCCGGATTTTTCGAGGAATTCGGCGTTGAATCCTTCGCGCTGGAGGGCTTGGGTGAGGATGTTGCCGGAGCGTTCGGAGAGTCCGATGCCGAATTCTTCGGCGGTTTCGGGAGAAACGCCGCGGCTTTTGACGTAGGCGCGGGCTTCGGCGCCGTGGTTGGAGAGGAAAGAGTGGCGGAAGACGCGCTGGGCGATCTCGTTCATGCGGAAGATGGCGTTGCGGATGCGCTCTTCGCGGTCGGAGTGTTCGGTACGTTGCGGCATGGGGATGCCGTAGCGTTCGGCGAGCGCTTTCATGGCTTCGAGGAAGGTGACGCCGTCCATTTCCATGACGAACTTGATGACGTCGCCGCTTTCGCCGCAGCCGAAGCATTTGTAGCGCTGGATTTTGGAATTGACGTTGAAGGAGGGGGTTTTTTCGGTGTGGAAGGGGCAGAGCCCCATCCAGTTGGGGGTGTTGCCGGAGCGCTTGAGGCGGACGCGTTCGCCCACGACATCGACAATGTCGATGGAAGATTTGAGTTGGCGGGCGAAGTCCATGGGGTGAGGGCTACTTTCATACTAGCCCACAGGTCACGAGCCGATGCCTGCGCGGGGCGATGGCCAAGGGCTTTAACCGCGGCCCACTGCCCAGGACGTGCTCTCAACCATCTTCGCCGCCTCGCCCAACTTGGCCAGGTCATTGCAGTTGGCAGCGGAACCCGAGGTGAGGATGGCGGTGATCTTTGGATCGATGGGTCCGCCGTCGGCAATCTGGCTGCAATTGCCCGAATTGGCGAGCTTGTTGCTGTTCAGGGTTACGGTCCACGATGGGCTGGAATCGGTGAAGCTGGACGGCTGAAAGGTCGCCTGCCAGTGCATGTTCCAGTAGAAATGCTTGAGGAACTTATACTCCATCAAGGGGTTCATGAGGGCGAGAACTGTGCAGAAATGAAACTCCAATTGCACTTCACGAAGGTAGTTATGCTTTTTGGTCAATGAGTTCATGTGATAGAGCGGATAGGTTTCATGCGGACCATCCATCAGTTGCACCTTGAGGGTCATCGGAAGTTTGCCGCTGGTGGCAAGGGCAAGGTCCTTGCCGGCGAGGTTTTGAAACCAGACCTCACCCTTGGTTTTGGTATCGCGGCAATGGGAGGTGCCGCGCAGCTTGGAACTGCCGCGGTTGACATAGGCGCTACCGTCCGCGTTTACCGCGCCGCGGTAGTAGCCCCAATTGGTTTCGAGAAACTGCACCTGGATGAAGCCGAGGGTCCATCCTGTGGCGTTGTCGCCTTCATTGCCTGTGAGCTGGCATTCGGCGGTGGCCTCAATGGCAACACTGTTGAACTCCATGTCGGATTTATATGTTTCGGGAGACTTTACACCAGGTTTGGTGGTGATTTTGACGGAAGCGGACCCCGGAAGGAAGCTGATGGCCATTTTGGCATTATTGCAGTTTTGGCATCGAAGCGGGCTGTGAGAGAATACCGTGGGTGCTCAAAGGAGTTTGAATGCCGCTTTCGCAAGCAGTGAGTTTACGCGCGGAGTGCGCCGGGGATGAGGCGTTTCTGCTGTCGCTGTATGAGTCGGCGTATGGGGGCGGGCTGGCGATGCTGCCTTTGAGCGATGAACAGAAACGGATGATGGTGGAGATGCAATTTCGGGCGCAAAACGGGCATTACCGGCGGCAATTTCCGGATGCCTCCTTTGACATCGTGCTGTGGGAGGGGGAACCGGTAGGGCGGCTTTGCGTATGGCGCGGAGAGGGCGAAGTGCGGATTGTGGACGTGGCGTTGACGGCGGCGATGCGGGGGCGGGGAATCGGGACGGAACTGCTGGCGCCGATCTTGCAGGAGGCGGCCGATACGGGGCGAGCGGTGCGGCTGCATGTGGGCATGGGGAACCGGGCTCGGAGTTGGTATGAGAGGTTGGGGTTTGAGGTGGAGGGGGAAGAGGTGGGGGCGTGGCAGATGGTGCGGCGTCCCGCCTGAGGTGCGGCGGGACGCGGGGTTCGCGGTGTAGGGTTAGGACCGCGAGGGGAAGATGCCTTGGAGGGCGATGATCCAGTTCACGACCAGGTAGGGCTGCATGTTGGGGTGTGGCTGGTTGCCGCCGGCGGGTTGGATCATGGCGGCGGCCATATTGGAATCGGCGGTCAGGCTATAGGAACCACCCGCGGCGGGGACGCCATTGACAGGGGTGGTGTCGCTGGGGTCGCCGCTGAAACAGCGGGCGGTGTGAGAGTGTGCGGGGATTTCGCCTACGGTGAGGGTTACCGTTTCGGTGCCGGCTTTCTGGCCCTGGACGTAGTTCTGGAGGCCGGGGGCCTGTCCGAATCCGAGAGGCATGCGCCCGCGCAGATCGGGCAGCGCGAAGGTGGTCACGCCGTCTCCTCCGTAGGTGGTGCCGAGCAGGCTGAAGAGAGCCGTGTTGCTGGAGATGGGAAGCAACGCGCCATTGCAAAGTGCCCAGCCTTTGGGGGCGAAGTTGAAGCCCACGCACATCAATTGTCCAATGAAGGGTTCCATGTTTGGATAGCTCCTCGAGTGTGTAGTCCGGCAGCGGGAGTCGCCGGTACTGGCAAGTATGATATAGAAGTGCGGGTTAATACAAGAGGTTGTGGGGAAAATCGGGGATTTTGCGGAGTTTTTCCTAGGTTTCGTGCAGGAAGAGGCGGGGAATTCGCATCGCTTCCATGAGGCGAACTTTCACCGCGGGCGGTGCGTATGATGTAGAAGGAACGAGGTTCCCTCATATGAAGACATTGGTGATTGTGCTGGCTTCGCTGGCGATGTCGGGGTGCGTGGAATTCAACGCGGATCCGGGCCCCATTCGGACGCACGAGCAGACGGTGGAAGCCGGGAAGGCGGACAATCTGCGGGCCGAGATTCGCATGGGCATGGGTAAATTACGAGTGGAGGGGGGAGGGAAATCGGCGCTGGAGGCCAGTTTCCGCTACTCGGAGAATCTGGGCAAGCCGGAGGTGCGCTACGAGCAGACGGGATTCCGGGGACGCATTGTGGTGGAATCGCCGCACAAGAAAGTGCTGGGAGATGTGGAGAACGAATGGCGGTTACGATTCGGCGACCAGCTTCCGATTGACTTTGATGTGAAGCTGGGGGTGGGAGAATCGGAGATCGATTTGTCGGCGCTGCCGGTGCGGAATCTGGAGATCCGGCTGGGAGTGGGGGAATTGGATTTGAATTTGAACGGGGCGTACAAACGGGACGTGTCGGTGAATGTGCACGGCGGGGTGGGGGAAGCGCAGATCCGGCTGCCGAAGGGGATTGGCGTGATCGTGGACGCATCAGGGGGAATCGGGGAGATCGACACGAAGGGGATGCGGCAGCGCGATGGGAAATACGTGAATGCGGTGTACGATTCGGCGAAGCCGGCGATCCGGATGACGGTGCGCGGAGGAGTGGGACAAATCAAGCTGGTGGTGGCCGAGTAAAGGGACTAATCGTCTTCGTCGGAATGTTTGGAGAAGAGTGATAATTCTCCGGCGGCGTTCTGTTCGAAGCGGTACACATCCCACTGTGCCGTGGTGTTTCGTGGTTTTTCGATCTTCTGGGCAACGATGGCGCGATGGCCGTCGGTGCGAAGATTGATGGCGCCGTAGGTGGTGACGCTGCGTTCGAGGATTTTGCGCAGCTTTTGGATGCGGGCTTCGAGTTTTTTGCGTTCGGCGGCGGAGAGCGGGGTTTGCAGCGCGGCAATGACGGCATCGAACTCCTGCTGCGTTTTGCGGGTGTTCTTAATGCGTTCGGGAGCGGAGCGGGCGAGTTCGGTGGAAAAGATGGCGGGGCGGCCGCCTCGGGAGTGTTTTCCGATGAGGCCGAGAGTATCGGCGCGGGGATGGCTGAAGGACTCGTCGTCGCCGCTGGAGATGATGGTGGCAAGCGGGTGGATGGCGTGGAGGAAGGCGGGGGACACGTCGCTGCTGCCGTGATGGCAGGCCTTGGCGAAATCGGCGGAGACGGCGTGGCGGGCGTGGGTGGCGAGTTCGAGGCGTTCGGCTTCGGTGGCGGGAGTTTCTTGGGCTCCGGCATGATGCTGGATGAGCAGGGATTCGCTGGGGATGTTGAGATCGCCTCCGGCGAAGATGGTGACGTTGCGGTAGCGAATGCGGACGACGATGGAATGGCCGTTTTTGGTTTTGCCGGCGTCGCCGAACCAGCGCAGGGCGGCCTTTCCCTGGACGGATTCGGGCACGGGGCCGAGGAGTTCCATGGTGAGTTCGCCGGTGTCGAATCCGGGCACGAAGCCGTCGTTCACCGAGAGCATCTGGAAGTGGTGGAATTTGCCGGCATCGAGGGCTGATTTGAGCATGCCGGGGTATTTCTTTCTCCCTACTTTGTCCGGTTGGCCCAGGAAATCTTTCAATTCGTCGAGCGTTGTGACGAGATCGGTGATGTACTTGCGGCCTTTGTGGGTGGTGCGGGGGCCGAGGACATCGTTTTTCTCGCCGGTGCGCTCCATGAATCCGTTGGTGTAGACATTTTGGAAAAAGAGGTTGTCCTGATCGAAGAGGTGGCGGAAGCCTCCGTAGTGGTCCTCGTCGGAGTGGGACAGGATGGCGGCTTCGAAATCAACCCGCGTGGCGAAGCCTCGGAATCGCCAATGGAGGAAGCGGGCCATGTTGTCGCCTTCACCTGCATCGATGACCAACTTGCGATCGTCGGGGGTGATGAGGAGACAGCCGTCGCCCTGGCCGATGTCGACGAAGATGATTTCGAGGAGGCGCTGGTCCTGCAGGTCCGCGGCGGCGACGAAGCCATTGACGCCGCGGACGCGGACGGGGAAGAAGTTGTTTTGTTTCTCGCCGGTGATGCGGACCCAGTCACCCCAGACGAGTTGTTTGAGGACTTTGGAGGTTTTGGCCTTGGATGGAGAATCGCGAACCAGGGCGGTGGGATATGCGGCGTAGCGAATGGTGTCTGGCATGGGGTGCCGCCCTCCTTACGGCGGCTTGGGGCGAGACGCTGCCCAGCATACCGCAATATCGGATATGATAAAGGGACCAGGAAAGTCGTAGCTGGCAAAAACGTAAGATAACAACTGTCGCTGGGCGTCCCGACCGCCGACAGCGCAAGGAAAAAGACAATGGACAAGCTGGCGCAGAACATTCAGGAGGCTTTTCTCAACAACGCGCGGAGAGACAAGACCTTCCTGACCATCTATCTCATGAGCGGCGTGAAGCTGAGCGGCCGGATCAAGAGCTTCGATAAGTATTCGGTGGTGCTGGAAACGAATAATCAGGAGCAGTTGATTTTCAAGCATGCCATCTCCACGGTCGTAGTGCCCAAAGCAGCGCATACCGGCGCATACGGTGGCGGACACCCTGCAGCGCCTGGCACGCCCGTACCGGTAGGACCCGCGGAGGCGGAGTAGGATCGCCACGCGTATTGCATCGAATCGCCCTTCCCGGGAAAAAGCTATTCTTGTTGGCGTAGACCGCAAGACACGTGCGCCTGCCGGCACGGCGGGTTTGGAGATCACGGCGGAAGAATCGCTGGAAGAGCTGGAGGCGCTGGCGGGAACCGCTGGGGCCGAGGTGGTGGAGCGGGTGATTCAGGCGCGCACGACGCTGGACGCGGCGACGCTGATCGGGTCCGGCAAGGTGACGGAACTCGAAGGGATGGTGAAGGGCTTCGAAGCCGGTGTGGTGATCTTCGATAACGAACTGACTCCCACGCAACTGCGGAATCTGGAAAAAGCGCTGGACGTGAAGGTGATCGACAGGACGCAGTTGATCCTGGACATTTTCGCGTCGCGGGCGCGGACGCGGGAAGGGCAGTTGCAGGTGGAACTGGCGCAGTTGAATTATGCGCTGCCGCGGCTGGTGGGGCGGGGGACGCAGCTATCGCGGCTGGGTGGCGGAATCGGGACGCGTGGACCGGGGGAGACGCAGCTCGAAACAGACCGGCGGAAGATATCGCGGCGCATCAAGAAGATTGAAGAAGAGCTGGAGAACGTCAAATCGGGGCGGGCGATTCAGCGGCGGCAACGCGTGGATGTGCCGCTGGCGACGATTGCGCTGGTGGGGTATACGAACGCGGGGAAATCGACGTTGTTCAACCGGCTGACGGGATCGGGCGTGGTGGCAGATGCGCGGTTGTTTGCGACGCTCGATCCGACGGTACGGCAACTGCAATTGCCTTCGAAGCGCCATGTGCTGGTGAGCGATACGGTGGGATTTATTCGCAGCCTGCCGACGACGCTGGTGAAGGCGTTTCGAGCGACGCTCGAAGAGGTGCGGCAAGCGGCGTTGTTGCTGCATGTGGTGGATGCATCGTCCTTGTACGCGGCCGAGCACACGGCGCAGGTGATGGAAGTGCTGCGGGAGATTGAAGCGGATAAGACTCCGCAGGTGCTGGTGCTGAACAAGGCTGATTTGTTGCCGGAGGGACTGCACGATGCGGAGCTGACGGCGGCGCGGCTGCTGGGTGCGGCGGAGGAGAAGGGCAAATCGTATGCGGCGTCGATCTCGGCGCAGACGGGCGAGGGCGTGCCGGATTTGCTGGCGCTGATTGACCGCGTGTTGCCCGCCGATCCGGTGGAGCGTGTGATGCTGCGATTCGCGGCGGGCGATGGCGCGACGTTGCACATGCTGCACGAGTACGCGCAGGTGCGTGAGATTCGCTATGAGGACGATGTATGTGTGGTGGTGGCGGACGCTCCGGAAAGCCTACGCTGGCGTCTGAAGAATTTTGTGGTTCAATATGAAGATTGAGGCGGAATGAACATACCCAACAGCCTCACCTTGTTGCGGATCTTTTTCGTGCCCTTGCTGGTGGCCACGCTGGTCACCGATAGCCGGACGATCTATCTGTGGGGATGGCACGTTGCGAATGAGCAGGTGGCGCTGGCGATTTTTCTGATGGCCGCGTTCACGGATTTGCTGGATGGGTATCTGGCGCGGCGGTGGAAGCAGATCACGACGGTGGGCACGCTGCTGGATCCGATTGCGGACAAACTGCTGGTGTCGAGTGCGCTGATTTCGCTGGTGCAGGTGCGATTGATTCCGGGGTGGATGGCGATTCTGGTGATTGGGCGCGAGTTCGCGGTGACCGGATTGCGGGGGATTGCGGCGGCGAGCGGAATCACGATCAAGGCGAGCGATTTAGGGAAGACGAAAATGCTGGCGCAGGTGATTGCGATCTCGCTGCTGATGCTGTCGATGAGCAATCAGGGGCTGATGCCGTATGCGATGTTCTGGATGTGGGGCGTGGTGTTGTTTGGGGTGGTGAGCGCGGTGCAGTATTTTCTGAAGTTCTGGCGCAAGCTGGATCTGGATATCAAGATGCGGCGGCGGCAGGAGTTGTTGGAGTTGGAACGGAACAGAAGGCGGGCGGCGCGGGCGATGAACCGGAAAGCGGCGAGTGTGAGCTCGCCGCAGTAGGTTTTCCTAGGCGGTTGCAGGCATCTGCATGGGTTCGTCGGCGCTGCCGCCGTAGATGCTGGGGACTTTGGCTCCCATGGGGCGGAGGTAGACGGAGAGTTGGCCGCGGTGGTGGCAGGTGTGCTTCACGTTGAACTGCATGTAGGCTGCGGCGGGCATCTGGATGATGCCGTAGAAGTCTACGATCTTGGAGGCGGCTTCGCCGGAGAGATTGCGGACGCGATCGAGGGCGGGGCCGAAGTTGGCATCGTACCAGGCGACGACGTCGGCGGGGGTTTTGACGGTGTCGGGGCGCTTGCCTTCGTCGTGGGGGAAGCTGCCGTCGGCGATGCTGTTGAAGAACCAGACTTCAGCGGAGGCGATGTGCCAGGCGAGGTCGAGGGCCGTCATGGATTTTTCGGCGGGGGTGTAATCGCCTTTGTCATTGGGGACGGCGGCGAGCACTTTTCGGGTGGTGGCTTGCTCGTGCTGCGCTTCCTGGCAGGCCATGGCCAGGTAGGCGGTTGCTTGGTCGGGTGTCATGTTGGGTATCCTTTCCTGTCTTTGTCTTCTCAAGGAACTCGCCCGCACAACGCGCCGGGTCTACCTGCATTGCGCGAGTTCCTGAATTCACTGGAGGCCGCCCCGGCCTGTGCGGGCTTCTTGGGGACAGTGTAGAGGATAGCGCGTTTGTGTGAAGTTGGGGTGACGCTGGGGCGTTACGGGATCCAGGCGACTAATTCGATTTCGACTCGCGTGGCGGTGTCGGGGAATTCGACTCCGAATGCGGAGCGGGCCGGGGCGTTCTTGGGGAAGAACTCGGCGTAGACTTCGTTCATGGCGTTCTTCTCGGTTTTGACGTCGGCGAGGAAGACGGTGACTTTGATGACGTTTTCGAGGGAGGAGCCGAGGGATTCGAGGTTTTTCTTGTGGGCCTCCAGGGTGCGGCGGGTTTGCTCCTTGATGTCGCCGCCGAAGGCGAGAGGGTCTTTGCGGGCTTCGGGGCGGACTCCGGTGAGTCCGGAACTGTAGTAGAGATTGCCGAGCCTCCAGCCGCCGGCGACTCTTTGGGGTTTGTTGTCGGCAGCGGGAAGGGCGGCGGCGGAAGCGGCGAGGGCCGCGAAGAGGGTTCTACGATTCATTGCGATCTCCTTTTATGATTTGAGAATGCGGCGGACCAGCGAGCCGCCGACGTCGGTGAGGCGGAAGTCGCGGCCTTGGTAGCGGTATGTCAGTCTTAAGTGGTCCACGCCCAAGCAGTGCAACATGGTGGCGTTGAGGTCGTGGACGTGGATGGGATCGGCGACGATGTTGTACGAGTAATCATCGGTTTCTCCGATGGATTGGCCACCTTGGATTCCGCCTCCGGCAAGCCAGAGGGAATAACAGCGCGGGTGGTGGTCGCGGCCGTATTGTTCCGTGGTGAGCGTGCCCTGGCAGTAGACCGTGCGGCCGAATTCGCCGCCCCAGATGACGAGCGTTTCGTCGAGCATGCCGCGCTGTTCGAGATCCTTGATGAGTGCGGTGGAGGGCTGGTCGGTGTCCATGCACTGCGGCGGGAGCTGGCGCGGCACGGATTCGTGATGATCCCAACCCATGTGATAAAGCTGAATGAAACGCACGCCGCGCTCGGCGAGACGGCGGGCGAGAATGCAGTTCGATGCGTAGGTGCCTGGGGTGCGGGCGTCGGGGCCGTACATGTTGAGGACGGACTCGGGTTCCTTGGAGAGGTCAGTGAGTTCGGGCACCGAGGTCTGCATGCGGTACGCCATTTCGTATTGCGCGATGCGCGTCGAGATTTCGGGGTCGGCGAATTCTTTCAGGTTGAGCTCGTTGATGCGGGCGATGTCGTCGAGCATGGAACGGCGCACTTGCGGGCTGACTCCGTTGGGGTTCGAGAGAAAGAGCACGGGGTCGCCGTCGGAGCGGAACTTCACTCCCTGATAACGCGAAGGAAGAAAGCCGCTGCCCCAGAGACGATCGTACAAGGGCTGATCGACGCGGCGGCCGCGGCCTCGGGAGATCATGACGACGAAGGCGGGGAGATCCTGGTTTTCACTGCCGAGTCCGTAGCTGACCCAACTGCCGAAGCAGGGGCGGCCGGCGATCTGGCTGCCGGTTTGGATGAAGGTGATGGCGGGGTCGTGGTTGATGGCTTCGGTGAACATCGACCGGATGACGGTGATCTTGTCGGCGATCGAAGCCGTGTGCGGCAGCAGTTCGCTGAACCATGTGCCGCTTTGGCCGTGCTGGGCGAAGTTGAATTTCGAGGGCGCGACGGGGAAGGATTTCTGGCCGCTGGTCATGCCGGTGAGGCGCTGGCCTTTGCGGATGGAATCGGGGAGATCTTCGGCGAAGCGGGATTTGAGTTGCGGCTTGGGATCGAATAAGTCCATCTGCGAGGGCGCGCCGGATTGGTGCAGATAGATGATGCGCTTCGCTTTGGGGGCATGATGGGGGAAGCCGGGGAGCGGGGGATGGGCTACGGTGTTTGCTTTGAGCAGCGAGGCAAGGGCGGGGATGCCGATGCCGGTGGCCATGCGGCCGAAGAAGTGGCGGCGGGTGGCGAGGGCTGCGGTTTGTTGGAGGAGGCTCATTGGCGTGTCACCACTTCATCGAGATTGAGAAGAACGC
>CALFYN010000462.1 GCA_937952345.1 uncultured Acidobacteriota bacterium | reverse complement strand
CAAAGCCACAAACAGCCGGTGCCGCAAAGCCCATACCAGCGTCACATCATAGAACCGCAGCAGTGCATTGAAGAAACCCTCGGTCACACGATAGAACCAGGAATGCTTCGTCTCGTGCATGCTGCGCAGAAACCGGCTGCACATCATCGGAGTCAAAGTGACGGATACCAGCCCGGAAATCAGAATCGACGCGCAGATGGTGACCGCGAACTCTTTGAACAGCCGCCCCAGCACGCCGCCCATGAACAGAATCGGAATGAACACCGCCGCCAGGGAGATGGTCATCGACACGATGGTGAATCCAATTTCCTTCGATCCGCGATACGCCGCTTCCATCGGCGGCGTGCCCATTTCCAGGTGCCGCACAATGTTTTCCAGCATCACGATCGCATCGTCCACCACAAAGCCGATCGCCAGGATCAACGCCATCATCGAAAGATTGTCCAGGCTGTAATCCAACATGTACATCACGGCGAACGTGCCGATGATGGAAAACGGAAGCGCCAGGCTAGGGATGACTGTCGCGGACAGGTTCCGCAGGAAGAAAAAGATCACCGCCACCACCAGCCCCAGCGTCAGCAACATCGTGAACTGAACATCTTCGTACGATTCCTTAATCGTCTCTGACCGGTCGTAGAAAATGTTCATCTTCACCGACGGCGGCAATTCCTGACGGAAGGAGGGAAGCAGCTCTTTGATCGCATCGGTCACCGCCACGGTGTTGGTCCCCGGCTGCCGTTGGATGCTCAGAATAATCGCCCGCTCATTCCCCTGCTTGTTGTAGAACCAGGACGCAGTCTTGTCATCTTCCACGCCATCGGTGATTTGCGCGAGTTCCTCCAAACGCACCGGTGAATTCTGCCGGTACGTGACAATCACCGGCTTGTAGGCCTCGGCATTCATCAACTGCCCGCTCGCCTGCAACGTGAACGCACGCTGCGGGCCGTTGATCGCACCCGTGGGCAGGTTCACATTCCAGTTCCGCAGGGCGTTCTCAATCTCGTTCACCCCGATCTGCCGCGAGGCCAGCTTGTAGGGGTCCATCTGCACGCGCACGGCGTATTTCTGCGCTCCCAACACCTGCACTTGCGCAACGCCGTTGATCATGGAAATCCGCTGTGCGATCCGCGTCTCGGCAAATTCGTGCAACGTGTACAGCGGAATCTGTCCCGACGAGAGCGCCAGGTACAGAATCGGCTGATCCGCCGGATTCACTTTCGTGAACGTGGGAGGCGTGGGCATCCCCTGCGGCAGCAGCCGCGCTGCTTGCGTGATCGCTGCCTGTACGTCAACCGCCGCGCCATCCAGGCTGCGCGACAGATCGAATTCCAGCGTCACCTGCGTCTGCCCCAGCGAGTTGATCGAAGTCATCGACTCCAATCCTGAGATCGTGGAGAACTGATTCTCCAGCGGCGTAGCCACCGCCGCTGCCATCGTGTCCGGACTCGCCCCCGGCAACGATGCCGTCACCAGCAACGTGGGCAGATCGACGTTCGGCAAGTCGCTCACCGGCAGTTCCTGATACGCCACCAATCCGAAGAACGCAATCGCCACCATCAGCAGCGTTGTCGCCACGGGCCGGTTGATAAAGGTCGCCGAAAAATTCACTGCGCCGCCTCCGGCAGGCCGATCACGGCCTCCTCCTGCTTCCGTTTCTTCAGCTTCAAGCGGTACATGATCCCTTCCAGATACGTGTAGACAACCGGAGTGAGATAGAGCGTCAGCAACTGCGAGAAGATCAGCCCGCCCACCACGGCAATGCCCAGCGGTTGGCGCGTTTCCGATCCCGCTCCCGTGCGTACCGCCAGCGGCAAAGCGCCGAATAAAGCAGCCAGCGTCGTCATCATGATCGGCCGGAACCGCGCCAGACAGCCCTCCAGAATCGCTTCCTTCGGCGTCCTTCCGTACTTGCGCTCCACTTCCAGAGCGAAGTCCACCTGCATGATCGCGTTTTTCTTCACGATGCCGATCAGCATGATCAGCCCCACAAACGAGTAGATACTTAGATCCTGCTTCATGAGGATCAAGGTCAGCAGCGCCCCAAAGCCGGCCGACGGCAGCCCCGACAGAATCGTGATCGGGTGGATGAAGCTCTCATACAACACCCCCAGCACGATGTAAACCACCATGATCGCCACCACCATCAGGATGGATAAGTTCTTCAGTGAATCCTGAAACACCTTCGCCGTTCCGGAAAATCCCGTGGTGAAGTTGCCGGGCAGCATCTGCCGCGCAAGGTCTTCCACCGTATCCACCGCCTGCCCCAGCGACACTCCGGGCTTCAGATTGAAACTGATCGTCACGGACGGCAACTGTCCCGTATGGTTGATGGTTTGCGGGCCCACTTCGTTCCGGACTGCGGCAAGCGAATCGAGCGGCACCAACACACCATCCGGCGCGCGCAGCGCAAGCCTGCTGATCATATCGCCGAAGGCCTGATACTTGTCCTGCACTTCCAGCACGACACGGTTCTGACTCTTCGGCGTATAGATAGTGGAAATCCAGTTGGCGCCATAGGCGTTGTACAGTGCCGACTCGATCTCACGCACATCCAGCCCATACGCCCCCGCCCGGTCGCGATTCACATCCACCGTCAACCGCGGGTTCCGCATCTGCACATCGGAGTTCACCTCCTGCACCATCGGCAACCGCGCGATGGCGTTCTGCAACTTCAAACCCTCCGAATACAGCGCCGACGTATCCGGCGCCTGCAGCGTGAATTCGTACGAACTGCGCGACCCGCGCCCACCCAATCGAATCGCTGCCGGCACCGTCACCACGCTCCGAATCCCAGGAAACGGAGCCAGTTTCGGCCGCAACCGCTCGGCCACCTGCTGCGATGACGCCTCGCGTTGCGCCCTCGGCTTCAGAGTGACGAACATGCGGTTGCTCGTGGAACTGCCTCCGAAGCGGCTGCTCCCACCCACGCTCGAAAAGAACACATCCACGTCCGGATCGCTCTGCAGCACTTTCGCCACGCGCCGCTGATGCTCGGCGATCACCGGAAACGCAGTCCCCTGCGCCACTTCCGTATTCACGTAAATCTGGTCGTTATCCATCTCCGGGATGAAGCCCTTGGGCACTTCCGTGTACAGCCAGACCGTGGCGCCCAACACCGCAAAAAACACCACCACCATGACAGGCCGGTGCTCAATCACCCAGCGCAGTGAGATCTCGTACATACGCAAGGAAAACAAGAATCCGCGCTCCGTCAGCCGGTACAGAACCCCATGCTCCTCCGGCTTGTACGCCTTCAACAGCCGGCTGCACAACATGGGTGTCAACGTCACGGATACGAAACCGGAAAACACCACCGCCGCAACAATGCTGACCGCGAATTCCTTAAACAGTTTCCCCAGCACGCCGCCCATGAACAGAATCGGAATGAACACCGCAGCCAGCGAAGTGGTCATCGAAACGATCGTGAACCAGATCTCCTTTGACCCCGCAAACGCCGCCTGCATCGGCGATTCGCCGTGCTCGATGTGCCTCACGATGTTTTCCAGCATCACGATGGCGTCGTCCACAACGAAACCCACCGAGAGAATCAACGCCATCATCGACAGATTATTCAGGCTGTATCCGCACAGATACATCACCCCGAACGTGCCCAGAATGGAAAACGGCAGCGCCAGGGTCGGAATCAGCGTCGCCGACGCGTTCCGCAGAAATAGAAAAATCACCAGCACCACCAGCCCGATGGTCACAGCCATCGTGAACTGAATCTCATGGAACGATTCGCGGATCACCAGTGACCGGTCGCCGCGGATCCCCAACGTCAGCGCCGGAGGCAGTTGCTTCTGGATCACCGGAAGCATATCGCGGATCTTGTCGTTCACCTGAATCACGTTGCTGTTGGGCTGCCGCTGCACCATGAGGTTAATCGACTTGTCTTCCCGTCCCGCCGAATACAGATAGCCCGCCGAACGCTCCTCTTCCACGCTGTCCACCACCTGTGCCACGTCTGCCAGTCGAACCGGCGCTCCGTTGCGATAGGCCAATACCAGCGATGCGTACTCGCTGGCGTTCATCAGTTGGCCGTTGGCCTGCAAGTTGTACGTCTGTCTTGGCCCCCACAGCGTCCCAACGGGAAGATTCACGTTCCATTGGCGGATCGCCGCCGCCACTTCATTGATTCCGATCTTGCGCGCCGCCAGCGCATCCGGGTCCACCTTCACGCGCACGGCAAATTTCTGCGAACCGAACGAATCCACCTGCGCCACACCGGGGATGGTGGAGATGCGCTGCGCAATCACGTTCTGCGCATATTCATCCATCTGCGACATCGACATCGCCGGAGCCACCAGGCTCAGAAACATCACCGGCGAATCGGAAGGATTCACCTTGCGAAACGACGGCGGCGAAGGCATGCCTTGCGGCAGCAGCGGCATGGCCGCCGCGATCGCGGTTTGCACGTCCACGGCCGCCCCGTCGATCTCGCGATCCAGACTGAATTGCAGCGTGATCTGCGTGCTCCCCATGTTGCTCGACGACGTCATGTTGTCGATGCCGGCAATGGTGGTGAACTGCCGCTCCAGCGGCGTTGCCACGGCGGACGCCATCGTCGCCGGGTCCGCCCCCGGCAGATTCGCCGAGACCGTGATCGTGGGAAAATCCACGTTCGGCAGATCCGCTACCGGCAGCGCCTGATACGCGATCACGCCGAACAGCGCAATCATCATCATGAGCAGCGTGGTGGCGATGGGCCGCTTGATGAAGCCGTAGGAAAAGTTCACTTGCGTTTACTCCGATGGCTGCTTCTTCTTGCCGCCGCCTCCCGGTCCGCGGCCGCCTTCGCGAACCTGCACGCGAGCCCCCGGCGCAAGGCGCAGATGCCCGTCGGTGACGATGGTTTCGTCAACCTCCAGGCCCTTCTCAATTACCATGTCCTCGGCCACCCGCGCGCCCACCGTGACCGGCCGCGCTTCCGCGGTGCTACGGTCGGAGATCACATAAACATACTGGCCTTCCTGCCCCGATTGCACTGCCTGATTCGGCACTACAATCGAGTTTGCACGGCGCTCCAGTTGCAGCACCACACGCACGAATTGCCCCGGCCATAGCGCATTCGAAGAGTTGGCGAACGTCGCCTTCAGGCGAATCGTGCCCGTGGAAACATCCACCGCGTTGTCGAGGAACGTGAGCGCCCCATTCTGTTTCCGCTCCGTGCCATCGTCAGGCGTCGCGAATACCGGCAACCGCTTGCCCGCGTGCTGCCGTATGGCCGCCAAATGTGCCTCAGGAACCGCGAACGACACATATACCGGCTGCACCTGATTGATCGACACCAACTCAGTCACGTTCGGCGTCACGATGTTTCCGGGCTTGCTCAGGATCGCCCCTGTGCGTCCGCTCACCGGTGCATAGACTTTCGTATAGCTCAGCAGAATCTTCTGGGCTTCCAGCGCCGCACGATTGGCCTCCATCTGCGCCTTCACGCTCTCAATCGATGCGCGGCTCGCCTTTACCCCTTCGGCGAGCGCCTTGGCGTTCGCTTGCACGTTGTCGTTCATCTCTTTCGAGATCACGCCTTCCTTCGTCAACCGGTCATAGCGCTCGGCCTGCGTGCGCGCGTTCTGCTCCTGCCCCAATTCACGGGCCAGGTTGGCTTCTCCTTGCTTGATCACTGCCATGTCGCGCGCCAGATTCGCCTCGATGCGCCGCACCTCCGCTTCCAGCGTGCGCGGGTCGATGCTGAACAGCAGATCCCCGGCTTTGACAGTATCGCCTTCGTGGAAGTGTACGCTCTTGATCTCCCCACCCACCTGCGGCTTCAACACGACCGTTGCATATGGCTCCACCGTACCGATGACCTGAATCTCCACCGGTACGTCCATCGTGCGAACCTTGGCCACGGCGACAGGCACCGCGGCATCCCCGCGCTTCCCCTTCCCCTTGCCTCCACCCTTGCCGGACGCGGCATTCTCGCCACCTCCCTTGGACGTCAAAGTGGCGCAACCATAGAGCAGTAACGATACACTGCATCCTAGAACAAACAGGCCTCGTTTCATCAGCCCTCTCTCAAAATTGGAACCAACCCAGGTCCGGAGTCAGTATTATAACGGGTTGGCGCGGCTCGCGATACGGACAGGGTAATCCTTAGTCGGAAGGCGACGCCATATCGAGAATGGTTACTCGCAAAGGGAGAGTGTCATGAGATTCTTACTGCTATTCGCATTTGTACCCGCATGTGCCGTGGCGCAACCCGGGCCGCTTCCTCCACCCTCCGGCGCCTCGCCCTCGAAACCCAAAATCGCCTGCGCCTCTCTGCGCTCGTTGACCGGCTACGAATTCTCCATCGAATCCGCGGTGGATTTTCCCGCCGACGCGCAGTCGCCCCCGCATTGCCGTGTCCGCGGCCAGATTCTCCCGGAGATCCGGTTCGAGGTGAATCTCCCCACATCGTGGAACCATCGCTTCCTGATGACCGGCAATGGAGGTTACGCCGGTGAATCCCTCGATGCCCCGCAACGTGCCGGAGGCAGAGCGGCCTCCCTACGCCGCGGATTCGCCGTGGCAGCCACCAACACCGGGCACGACGCCGCCACCGAACCGCTTGGCACATTCGCCCTCAATCGCCAGAAGCTGCTCGATTACGCCTTCCGATCGCTCCATGTCACAGCCGTGACAGCAAAGCAGATCATTGCCGCGTACTACGGAGTCCAGCCGGCTCGCTCCTATTTCAATGGCTGCTCCACCGGCGGACGCCAGGCGCTGATCCTCGCGCAGCGCTTCCCCGGCGATTTCGACGGCATCGTCGCCGGAGCACCGGTACTCAACTTCAGCGGCACCATGATGGGCTACGCCTGCATGGCGCAGGCCTTTGCCGAAGCTCCCATCCCTTACCGCAAGTTGTCTACGCTCGCCGAGCGCGTCTATGCACAATGCGATGAAAAGGACGGGCTGAAGGACGGTCTCATCGACGATCCCCGGCGTTGCGGTTTCTCTCCGGCTCGCGATCTGCCCA
>CALFYN010000461.1 GCA_937952345.1 uncultured Acidobacteriota bacterium | reverse complement strand
CTCGTGGTGCATCGCTGTCACCCTTCGCTAGGGATGCAAATCCTCCCTCGCAGGTGACCGCCGCTTCCGACGCCCGCTACTGGCCCGGATCCCAGATCGTATACCCGATATAGCGTTCGCGATCCGCCGAATCGTTGAAGTAATACGTAGTCACCAGCTTGCCGTCGGGCCGCAGCAGCGTGCGCGTATATCCCAGGTCCGTGCCGCCGCCGTTGGGGCGCAGAATGATGTCCTCGCTCCAAGAAAGCCCGTTGTCGCGGCTGATGCGCGCCCGGATCCCGTACGGTTGCAGGCGATACCCATAGGTGACCACCAGCCGCCCGTCGTTGAGCCGCACCAGGCTCGGTGGATTGCCGCCAATGTCCATCGTCGCCTGATTGACGAAATGCCACGACTCGCCATTGTCGTGCGAGCGGTAGATGTCAATCCACCGCCGGCGCCGGATCGCCGTGACAATGTCCGCCGGCCCCACGCGCACCGACGATGGCATGATGGCGAAATCCTCCGGCTCGGGTCCGATATAAGACACCATGTTCCACGTCTTGCCGCCATCGCGCGTGCGCACGGCGATGACGCGCCCCTCGCGCCGGTTCGATTTCGCCGCCGTCAGCATCACCAGCATCTGATGCTTGCCCTCCACCAGGTAATCGGTGCGCGCCGCGATGCCCGGCTGGCCGAAGTTCGGCAGCCTGCACGGGCCTTGCCACGATTTCCCTTTGTCCGCGGAGTGGTAATACCTCGACTCGCCGTCATGAATCCCGGTCATGCGGAAGGTGATCACGAAACCCGGCGCGGTGAAGTCGAGCCCGCCCGGGCAATCCATCGGCGCTTTCCCCGTTTCACTGGCAGGCACACCCGCGATGCGCGCACCGGGCGGCGGACGCAACCCCTCGGGCTTTTCGACCTTCCATGTCTCCCCGCCATCCAGGCTCCGCGCCAGCACGTGCTCGGCCGGCTTCGAATAGTCGATATCGTGCCCCGTGGGGTTGTCTTTGAAATAGCCGAGTTCGAAGCCCACCAGCAGTTCGTTGCCCCACGACCACGCCCCGTGATTGGCCGGCCAGCCGTCAAAGCGGCCCGCTTCCTGATGCACTGCGCCCTGCTTGACGATTGCGGGCTTCGATTGCGCGCTCACCAGCATCGCCGCGAGCGGGAGTAGAAAAAGGATGTTCATAAATTTCATTTCTTACGATCGAGAATAGGATAATCCGGCGACGGAGTCATCGCCGTGCGCATCAACTCGGCCATGCGCCGCGCCTGCTCCGGATGCGCCGCCGCCATGTTCTTGCTTTCTCCGGGATCGCTGGCGAGGTCGTACAACTCCAGTGGACCCGCCGATCCGTTGCGAACCGCTTTCCACTTGCCCTGCCGCACGGCCTGCGAATAGCGTGCGCGCCCGTGGCCGTAGTCCCAATACAGATGATCGTGCGCGCGGCGTGTCTTGCCGAACAGCGCCGGAGCGAGCGAGATGCCGTCGATCCCGGCAGGCACGGGCAATCCGGCGAGTTCGGCCGCGGTGGGCAGAAAATCCCAAAACGCGCAGACCGTATCGGACACCGTACCCGCCGCGATCGTCCCTTTCCATCGCGCCACCAGCGGTGCGCGAATGCCGCCTTCATACAAATCGCGTTTCGTCCCGCGCAACGGGCCCGCGCTTTCGAAAAACGCCGGACGATGCATCGATTCCGCCGACGGCCCGTTGTCGCTGGTGAAGAGAACGAGCGTCTGCTGCTCCAGCGAAAGCCGTTGCAGCGCGGCCAGCAGATCCCCCACCTGCCTGTCGAGCAGCGTCACCATCGCCGCGTAATTCTTCTCCACCTGCGGCCAATCCTGCGCGGTGTACGGCGCATCCGACGGGATGTCCTGCGACATCGCCGTGGTCTTCGGATAATCGGACCAGTGCGGCAACGTCGGCGCGAAGTAGAGGAAGAACGGCCGTGCGCGATTGGCCTCGACGAACTCGATCGCATGCTTCGCCAGCAGATGTGCCGAATACGAGCCGCGCTTATTCGCGCGGTTGCCGTTCTGTAGCACTTCCTTCCCGTTATGCCACAGAAACTCCGGGTAGTAATTGTGCGCGTGGTCCTGATCGAGGTAGCCGAAAAATTCGTCGAAGCCCTGCATCTCCGGCAACCCCCACGATCCGGGGCTGCCCAAGCTCCATTTGCCGATCGCGCACGTGCGGTAGCCGGCCTGCTTCAGCACTTCGGCCACGGTGACATCGTCCGGCTGCAGAAACACGCCGTGTGGGATGTTGTCGCGCACTCGCGCGTGCCCGCCATGCATTCCGGTCATCAGCGCACAGCGCGACGGCGCGCAGACACACGCACCGGCGTAGGCTTCCGTGAAGCGCATGCCCTCGGCGGCCAGACGGTCGATATTCGGAGTCTGAATGCGCTTCTGCCCGTAGCAGCCGAGATCGTAGACGCCCAGATCATCGGCCAGAATCAGAATGATGTTCGGTTTCGATGGCGCGGCGCGAAGCGTCTGCACCGCCGCCGAAGCCAGAAATGTCCTCCGCGTCATCGCAGCCAGCGCTCGTACACTTTAGCGAAAGTCCAGCCTTCGGGCCGGTATTGCACGTTCGACTTCGGATACGCCGCGTGCACCGCCGCTTCCATCAGTGGAACGCCCGCCGGATCGCGTGTGTCCACCAGGTACACCGGCCGCGGCGCGATGGCAGCCGCCAGATCCGGCAGATCGTAATCCTTCAAAATGCCCGGCACGATGATCTCCACCAAACCACGATGCAGCTTCGCTTGCGTGATCGCCAGGTAACTCAGCGGCATCGCCTCCACCGCTACGCTCGCCACTGTGGGATGCAACGCCGCCGCGTGCAGTGCCGTCACCGCCGCCGTCCCGCGCCCATACAAACGGATGCGCGTGCCGTCAATCGCCGGATTCGCGGCAATGTCCCGCATTGCGTGCTGTATATCGGAGAGCTGCAACCCCAGCAGCGTGCGGCCCATCAGAAACGCCCGGCTCGCCGTTTGATACTGGCTGGTGTAGCCGGAACGTGTGGGGTCCGAAGCAGGGAACTGCATCCGCAACACGGCATAACCCGCCGCCCGCATTTCCTCCAAATCCCCCTTCGTAGCATTCAAAGCAATAATCACCGGAGGCTTCGCGTTTGACGGCATATCGAGCGCGAACTCGTGAAAACGAGTGGCCACCGGCTCATAGCGCAGCCGCGATTCGATCATGCGCCGGTCCACGCCCTTCGCCGCCGCCGCGCGCTTGGGATACATCGCCAGCGCCTCGCGCGCGTTGATGGATTGCGTCGTTTCGCCGTCGATCGTGGCCAGCACCTGCCCGTTGGGTGCGGCGTACAGCAGTTGCTCCGGTTCCGTCACGATGTCCGGTTCCGCCCCGTCCGTGCTCTGGCCCTTCAGCCATTGATCGAAAAAGCGGTAGGCGGCCTGCCGGCGTGGCTTCGACCATCCGTGCGTATCGTCGTATTCGAAATACCCCGCCTTCACCTCGGCATCGAACAGCCGGAAGAATCCGCGGATTTCGTCACGCGTGCGCCGCGCTCCTTCAATCGGGAAGAAGTCGCGAATCGCCGTGGTCATCATAAACGGCCGCGGCGCTGCCGCAAACGCAAAATCGGGAAAATCGAGCTGGTCTTTCAAAAACCCGGGAAACACCTGCTCCGCATCCTGCGGCCCCGGCTTGTACCAAAGCTCCTTCCACGACGTCATGTAGCACGACGACACAATCGCCGCCAGCCGCGGATCGAGCACCGACAAATACGCCGCCTGCGTCCCGCCGCCCGAATTCCCCGCCACGGCAATGCGCTTGGCATCCACTTCCTTGCGCGACGCCAGGTAATCGAAGGCCCGCACCCCGTCCCAGCTTTCGTAGCGCGCAATGTGATTCCCGGTCAGCAGCAACTGCATCCCGTTATGCGTATGTTCCGATGTGCCCGCCCCGCCGCGCGGAAGCCGCGTCAGCTTATCGAGCGTTTCCAGCCGCTCGCCTTGCCCCATCGGGTCAATCGCCAGCACCACATAGCCGCGCCTGGCCATGCTGATCCACACGTGCTGATACGTGGCCGACGCCTTGCCATTGGCGCTGTGTCCGGCCACGCCGATCAGGGCAGGGAAGGGCCCCGCGCCGTCAGGAATATAAAGGTTCGCCGTCACGTGGAAGCGCGGCAGCGATTCGTAAATCACGTTCTCCACGCGATAGCCCTGGCGCTGGAACCCGCCCGTGATGCGCGCGTTCAACGGACTCTTCGTTGCCGGATAGCCGCCGATTTCCGCCAGGATCTTCGCCCGGATCTCGTCCCGCCGCTTCTCGGCCTGCGCCCGCGTCAGCTTCGAAACGGTCTCCGTGCGTGCACGGAACGAAGCTTCGGCAAGACCGGATAGGTAGTTGTCAATCGAGGGCTGCGCCTGCGCGCCCGCAGCCAGCATGAGAACCAAAAAAGTATTACGCATGGAGCAATTTCAAAAGATAAGTTAAATTCCGTTTCATGTCCGCTTCGATATTCTTCGATGGCGAATCCGTTTCGAGCACAGCGTACTGGTCGAAGCCGATATCCTTCATCGCCTTCAGCACCGCCGGCATGTCGATCTTCCCGTCGCCCAGATAGCCCGGGTTGTCCTTCAAGTGGATCTGGCAGATCCGCTTCTTCCCCAGCCACCGGATCTCCCGCACCGGATCGAAGCCGTTGCGTGTCGAGTTGCCGATATCGTAGTACGTCACCACAGCCTTTGACCGCGTCCGCTCGGCGATCCGCACATTGTCCTCGGCCGAAATCGTGTCTTCCAATCCGAGAATGATGCCTTGTTTTTCCGCTTCCGGTGCAATGTCGCGCAGCACATCGCCGACGTAATCCTTCTCCGCCTGCGTTTCCAGCGCGCCCTTGCCGAAGAACGGCAGCAGCACCACCTTGATCCCCAGTTTCTTCGTCACCGGGATGCAATCGGCCACCCACTTCGCCCCCAGCTTATCGTTCTTGAGGTAGTTCACATGCAGGATGTCGAGGCAGGTGCCCATCAATTTGATGTTGTGCTTCTTCGCTTCCGCCTTGTATTGTGCGATGAGTTCGTCGTTGTCGAGAGGGAGTTTGTTGTCCACCGGCTTGCGGCCGAGCGAAACCTGCACGCCCGCAAAGCCGACCCGCGCGGCCAGCGCCACGGCGTCGAGTTTGCCCGCCAGGCGCAGATTCCAATCCGTGACGCCAAGTTCGAATGAGTAGGACTTGCCGGACGCCGGCAGCGCGGCGGCGGCTGTAGCAAGAAAAGAGCGTCGAGTCACCTTCATGGCGACTAGTTTACAGAAAGCGCGAGTGCCCGGTTGTTCACCTCCACCGTAGCCGTGGGGAAAAAGAACCAGCGCACGAATCCGCCGCGCACCTTGCCGCCCACTTCCTCGTTATCGCCTAACGAAAGCCGCACCACGCCATGCCCGTATCCGTAATAGGGCAGCGCCTGCGACCCCGCCTGCGGCGCCAGCGCCGGATTCAGCCCGATGGCGAATTCCCGAAAGCGCCGCGCCGCATCGGGTTTCAGATACGCTTCCACCGCCGCCAGATTCTCCCGCGCCTCCACTTTCGTCACCACACCCTTGGCGAACGTCAGCCGGATGCCTCGCGCGGTTTCGTTGCCCACCCGCGCCTCGGGAATCACCATCACCCCGTTCACCGTTTCCTCCAACGGCGCAACGCGCACCACGCCCGCCGGCAATTCAATGTCCCGATCAATCCGTGTGCGCGCTCGTTGTGCCCGCG
The DNA here is from genome assembly GCA_937952345.1 of uncultured Acidobacteriota bacterium. Classification (GTDB taxonomy): domain Bacteria; phylum Acidobacteriota; class Terriglobia; order Bryobacterales; family Bryobacteraceae; genus CADEFT01. The sequence goes on along the minus strand of CALFYN010000461.1, from coordinate 8,988 downwards.
CCGCCGACGCATCGCCGTCCTGCTTGTTGAACGGCCTGTCTCCGATGCGGAAGCTGATGTCCGTCCCCGCGGCGGTACGCACGCGCACTGCGCCGCTCCGCAGTTGTGCGATCACTTTGTCCTGCGCGGCCGACAACGCCTTGTAGTCGATGCGTAGCGCCTGTTCATACAGCGCATCGAGCGCCGCCGTATGCTCGCCGTACAGTCCATCCGTATAGACGCTGCCTTCGCCCCAATGAAAATGCAGTTGCCGCCGTGCCCCGCCCAGATCCGTCCAGCGCTTCACCCGATCGCGTTCGGCTTGCGGCAATCCCGGTCCGCCGGGCCGCAACGGCAGCCACAAATACATCTGCGCCTCGTCCAAAGACGCCGTCTCCACAGCCTTCGCTGCGCGCATCCGTTCCCGAACCATGTGCGCCAGCGGCAGGAAATACGCATCATCAGGACGCGCGAAGTAGCGCTCGCCGGGCTTTGGCGCCAGAGCCTGCACCATGCGATCCGCCAGCGCCGCATAATCCACCGCTCCCTTGGGTTGAAAGACAAAGAAATCGTGCGTGGCCCGCGCAATTTCGGCGATCGCCCGCTCCCCCTTGCCCGTATCTTCGAACTTCTTCGTGAACGCCGCCATCACCACATGTCCCGCATCGCCCGGCAACGTCACGATGCCGACATCGTTGGCCACCATCGGCATCGATCCCGTCTTATGCGCCACCACCGTGCCCGCCGGCAGCAGCCCCTTCAATCGCGCACCCCCCGTACGGCAGCGCTCCAGAATATCCAGCAACAGCGCCGCCGAATCAGGCTTCAGAATATCCCGCTTGTGAATCCGCAGCAGCAGCGCAGCCATGCCATCGGGCGTCGCCGTGTCACGCGGGTCATCCTGAAACCGTTCCACCGCCCGCGCCCGTTCCTCCCGCGATGTCGCGCGGCTGGCTTTGCGAAAAGCCTCCTGCGTCCAATCCTCTTCCGCCGGCAGCCGGTCGCGATACCCTACGCCATCGGCAATCAGCAGCGCTGTCGGACGGTCCACGCGCACCCCCGCGATTCCCAATGCCCGCAGCCGCGCGTTCACCGCCTCACCACCGCCCGCAATGCGCAGCAGCACATCGGTGGCGGAATTATCCGAAATCAGCAGCATCAACTCCATCAGATTGCGAATGGACAAGGAAACCCCAGGCTGGCGGAATAAATCCGACAGCGTGCCGGAGCCGGGATGCAGATCCTTGGGCTCCAGGGAAACCATCGTGTCCAGGCGCAGCTTGCCTTCATCCACCAGGCTCAGCAGTTGCACGGCCAGCGGCACTTTCACCGTCGATGCCATGGGGAACCCTTCGCCGCCGCGCAGAGAAACGCGCCGCCCCGATTCCACATGCAGCGCCGTCACGCCCACCACGCCACCCGAAGCCTGAGCCAGCCGCTCCACTTCCTTCTGCAGCCGCTCGAGCGCCGGTTCCTGCGCCGGAAGCCATCCGGCCATCGCCAATAAAACAATCCACCGCATTTATGGTTTCCTCCGGAACGTCTGGTCGAGAAGCTCGACACTCTCCACTTCCCCCGTGTCCTTCAGCCGGAACTGCACCAGCGCGTCGCGCAGCGGCGTATGGCCGCCCGGAATCCGAAACGTATCGAAATGAAAATGTTCGAGCGGCGCTTTCCAGTTCGACCACTGCAACTCCAGCCGCCCATCCGCCATCCCCACGCGCGCCTCACCGTAAGCGGCATGCCCGTACACGCCGCCATACGCCGCCAGCGCATGCGATGGCTTCGTGTCCTTTTGCCGCTTGCCCTCGCGCTCCGCCTGCTGCTTCTTCGTCCGTTCCTCGCCCTTGCGCGCCACATCCTGATACTTCGCGATCCATCCCATCTCCGAAAGCCCCAGCAACTGATCCGCAATCGAAGCCCGCAAACATTCGGGCATGTTGTTCCCGCCCAGGTTCGCCAGAATCACGATGCCGTAGCCGTCATTCGGCAACAGCGTCACCTGCGCGCGAAAGCCGTCAATCGCCCCACCGTGCGAAACCATGTGGTGCCCGCGGTAATCCTGAATGGTCCACCCCAGCCCGTACGCCATCATGTTCGTTCCCGCATTCACGGTGCGCATATTCGGATCGTCCATGCGAATCGGCATCTGCGGCGTGTGCGTCTCGCGCAGTGTCGCCTCCTTCAGGATGCGCTTGCCCTCGAACATGCCGCCGTTCAACTGCATCCGCACCCAACGCGCCAGATCATCCACCGACGAATTAATCGACCCCGCCGGGCCCACATTGTCGATATTCCGCCACGGGATCCGCGTCACCTTCTCCTCGCGATTCTCATGCGGTTGCGAATAATCCGGCGCTTTCACCACATCATTCGCCGAAAAGTCCGTATTATTCATACCCAGCGGCGCCAGCAGCCGCGCCCGCACGAAACCTTCCCAACCCTCGCCGCTCGTCAATCCCACAGCCTGTCCCGCCGTCAGGAACATGATGTTCTGATATTGATACGCGCTGCGAAACGGCTTCGTCAGTTCCACCAGCCCGATCTTGCGAATCACCTCCTCGCGCGTCCACGGCGAGTTGTACCAAAGCACGTCATGCCGCGATAGCCCCGTGCGGTGCGACACAATATCGCGCAGCGTCACATTCGCATCGGCCAGCGGATCGCGCAAGCGAAAATACGGCACATGCTTGCGCACCGCATCGTCCCACTGCATCTTGCCGTCGTCCACCAGCAAGCCCATCGCGGCCGTGGTGAACGCCTTCGTCGTCGACCCGATGGCGAATCGCGTCCCCGTAGTTACCGCCGCCGTCGAACCCAGTTCCTTCACCCCGAATCCCTTGGCGTAAATCACCGAGTCTTTGTGCACCACGGCCACCGCGATGCCCGGCACCTCGAACGCGCGGCGCGTCTCCTCGATGATCCGGTCGAGTTGTTCATTCCCGGCAGCCTGGCTGAGCAGCGCTGCCGGAAGCAGCAGGAAAATACTCCGGCGCAACATGGAATGTAGAGTAACACTCGCCAAACGCGCCTCGCGGCTCGTGCTATCTTCAGGAGCGATGGCACTACCAATCTCCCGCCGTTCCCTCCTCGCCGCCGCCGCGGCCTCCCCGCTCGCCTTCGCCGCGAAAAAGGTTCCTGTTGGCCTGGAGCTATTCTCCGTACGCAACGAACTCAAGGCGGACCTCATGGGTACCGTCAAGCGCGTCGCCCAGATGGGGTACGAAACCGTCGAGTTCTTCTCACCCTACGCCGAATGGTCCATCGAGCAAGCCAAAGAGATGCGCAAGATCATGGACGATCTCAAAATCAAATGCCTCTCCACCCATAACGGCTCGCGCTCGCTGGCCGCCGAAAACCTCGGCAAAACCATCGAATTGAACCAGATCCTCGGCAGCAAGCAGGTCGTCATGGCCAGCGCCGGGCGCGTGCAGAATCTCGATGGCTGGAAGAAAGTCGCCGATGTGCTCAACGAAGCGACACTCAAACTCAAGCCCGCCGGCATGCGCGCCGGATTCCACAATCACCAGACCGAATTCAAGCCGCTCGAAGGCGCGCTGCCCATGGAAGTGCTCGCCAAGAACACCGACAAGAGCGTGGTGCTGCAACTCGATGTCGGCACCTGCATCGAAGCGGGCCAGGATCCCGTGGCCTGGATCAAAAAGAACCCCGGCCGCATCGGCTCCATGCACTGCAAGGAATGGTCCAGCAAGGGCAAGGGCTACCGCGTGCTGATGGGCGAAGGCGACGCCCATTGGAAGGAAATCTTCAAGGCCGCCGAATCCGTCGGTGGCATCGAACTCTACCTCGTCGAACAGGAAGGCGCCGACATCCCGCCCTTCGACGCCGCCGAGCAGTGCCTCAAGACCTTCCGCAAGCTACATAGCTAAAAGCGGTAATTCAGCTCAATAAACCCCAATCCGCCGTTCTTCCCCTTCGGGTAGATCGACGAAATCACGCTCCGCCCCGCCGCGTAGCCGTAATAAAAATTGAACGACAAATCGGGCCGCGCACGCCAGTCGATGCTGGTGTCATACAAATTCGCCAGCGACCCCGCGCCATTACTGCCGCGTCCCACGTAACCGAACGTCCAGGGCTGGAACACGCCGCCGCCCAGATACCACAGATCGTTCCGCGCCGTCAGGCTCAGCGCATGGAATTCATTGCTGATGGTCACGTTCTTGTGCGGACGCAGCACCAGCGCTCCCATAATGTCCCGGTTGTTGATCATGTCAAAGAAGGGAAACCGCGCATACGGCCGCGGCGTCGGCAGCATCTGGAAAAACGAGTTGTGTGTACGGTCGTTCGGATTATCGTCGCCACTGCCGCCATACAGCCCCCCGCGAATCCACGGCCTTAGCTTCGCCCACACCTTCGGTTGGAACCCCGCTTCTCCGGCCGCCGCCCATCCGCGATGATCCTGCACGCCCCAGCGTCCCGTTTGTGCCGCGCCCCACAGCACCACGTCAAACGTGCCCGCTCCGCTCTCTACGGCGTGAATCGAATGCCCGCCGAACGTGCCGATACGGATGTTGTTCAAATCCCCCCGGCGCACCGCCAGCGGCCGGTTATCCGTCTTCAGCACATGCCGCCAATCGTGATAGTACATGCCGAACACACGCGCTTCCCCGGCATGCTTTCCCTTGCCATGCGGCTTCGTATACGCCGCGTAGCCGAGCCCTGCGCGATTCCATCCCCAACCATCGGTCTGAAACACGCCACGCGTCGGGATGCCCGCCACAAACGTGAAATTGCCGCCCGGTGTGTTGTAGGCATAGTGCGCTCCATCGTAGCTGCGCCCCACGTGCGCCCATCCGAAATTACCGATCAGCCGCTGATTGATGCGGCTCACCTTCAACGCCGCCAGCGTCCCGTTCTTCGGCGTCATCTCCGTGCCGTCGATATATTCAAAACGCCCCACACGCAGCGACTGCGCCTTGCTGCCAAACAGATTCTTAAATCGCAGAAATCCCTGCTTAGGAAACAGCATGGCCGTGTTGCGCGAGCGGCTGTTCGCTACAAAATACGTTGCTCCCAAACCAAGCTGCCCCTGCGATCCAGTGGTCGACACCGCGTTATCCGGCAGTCCCAGCAGAAACGGCAGCGCCAATTCCACCTGCCAGTCCACATGCTCTCCAGCCTGTGAGAAACTCAACCGGAAAAGATTCCCCGAATAAGCGTAGCTCCCATCGCCCGTGTCGCCTTGAAACCAATCCCAAGCTTCCATGCGCGTGCGAATGCTGCCCTGCACGGTCACGCCGCCGATCTTCTTTGGAGCAGGCGCGGCGGCCTGCGGAAAGCCGCACACCACCGCGGCCAATAACCCAAGCAAAATTCTGTATGTATGCCTCATCGAATAGCTGTGCGCTCACAGCCTCCTGAAGCTACGATACGGCTGCGCCGCCGTATCCGTCTGTGACTGAAATCACCAGCGCTAAGCCTCGTCGAATCTTAGCTTTACCGGCCAACCCGTAAACTGCCGCGGCTCATCCCACAGCCAGCACTGCAATTCGTACGTGCGCGCCTTGTGGTCCACCACCACCACGCCGTAGCCCTCGCTCTTCAAATTCCGGTCACCCAGCCCCTGCCCGCGCGGCGGCTTATGCTTGCGGTAATCGGCAAACGTCACCTTCGGATTGGCAATCGCCAGCACCCGGAACTTGTTCCCATACCCATCAGTGAAATCCGTGGGCAGGCCCTGTTCCGGCTCAAACCAGCGCTGAAACGAAGTCCCGCCCCCCGGACCGCAAAACTGCAGCGGCCCGTCGCCAACCCCATCGATCCCGTGCCGCACCACCGACGCCAAATGCTGATCCCCGCAAATCATCAGTGCACCGGCGCCTTTAATCAGCCGCAGCGCCAGATCGCGCTTCGGTTTCGGCGTCCCGTTCGAATCCGTATCCTTGCGCGGCCCCCGTTCCGGCGATGTCTGCACGCAAGCGAACACCGTTTGCGTAAAAACAATTTTCGCCCCCGATGTTTTCACCTTCTGCGCCCATTGCTCCAGAAACGCCTCCTGCCGCGCCCCCAGCAACTGCGGCTCCGTCTTATCCGGAGACTGCGGCCCCGTCTTGAATTTCCGGTCTTCCACCATGGCGAACTCCACGCCCCCATAGCGGAACTGGCAGTAATACACCCCGATGCGCTCCTGCACAGGAGTAGGATCGAACGGATCCGGATTATGGCTCGCCTGCGTGCGCTGCACAATATTCACGAACGCGCCCGATGTCGTGTATCCCCCGGCTTCCTGCACCCGGTCCGGAGCCAGCCTGCCGCCATGCCCCCACACGTTCCCCTGAAACACATCGTGATCATCCACCATCGCCACGCAAGGCGTATTGCGCGTCAATTCGCGAAAAGCCCACACCCAGAAATGCCATTTATACAGGTAATCCATCGCCGGATTCTCGCTCTGGTCCTTACGCGTCGGATTGCCTTCGTAGATCTGATCGCCGAGAAACGCCAGCAGATCCGGCTTCTGCGATGCCATCCCCGCGCACAACTCCGCATGCGGGAAATACACCGATGCTTTCGTATACCGCCCCAGCTTCGCTTCGCCGGGAATCGTGGGGTGAAAGACAGCGCTATCCATCGTGCGCCACGCCGTCATCACGCAATTGATGAATCCGATGCGCAGCGGCCGCGCCGCCCCCGGATCGCGTGGAATGCGCCCTGCATACGACGCCGTCCCATAGCGCACACGGTATTCATGATCGCGCGCCGCGTCCCATTTATCCACGCGAAACGCCGTAACGTATCCCGGCTCAATGCGCGCCTCCGCCCGTTTCCGCCACGCCCCGCCGCCCGTCCGCGTCTCGAGCGTCGCCGACTGCGGATCCGCCGCACCCACCGGAGCCAGTTGCGCCGTCAGCTTCATCACCGCCCCATTCACCGAAAACATCGTCCCCACAATCGGCCCGAACGTCCGTTCCGCATGCACCGCCGCGCCCGCCGTCGACGGATTGTGAAACCAGAACCGCGCCCCCTTCTGATTGCGTGGCGGCGACGATACCAGAGAAATCCCGCCCCGCACCAGGTGCGGCGGCACATCGTCCACTTGGATCGCCGAAACCAGCTTCTCCGTGCCCGCCTCGAACACCGAAACGCTGATCTGCACATTACCGCCCGCCGCCGGTTCCACGTTCACCTGCAAATCGAATGCGCCCGATCGTGCGCCCGTGCCCGCCGTCGCCCTTCCCGGCAATTCGGCATAACCGAAGGGCTCGCCCTCCGAGGAATGGTCCCGCACATGCGCGCGCCCGTTGGTGTCGCACACGCACATCACGCCGCCGCCTTCTCCACTGGCGCGTCCCACCAGCGCCGCCGCCCGCCAATCGAGTTGCCCCGCGCCCGCCCCAATCAGAAACCCCGCAAATCCGCCGCCGCCCGCATCCTCCAGCACGCCCAGCGTCACGCGCAATTGCACCGGAGCCTTCTCGATCGACCGCGTCAGAATTGCCAGCGTCCGCACCTCCAGCCCTGCCTGATTGGCCAAACACTCGATGCGCCCGTTGTGCAGCCGCCAGTCCTGATAGCGGTTGGCGAAGTACGATTCGCCAATCCAGTGCCGCGTACTTCCCGCCGGTGGAGCGGCAATCGGAACCAGAGTCTGCGCCAGCGCCGCCGGAGCGGCCAGGAAAGAACGTCGTTTCATGTTTTCTCTATTGAAGCATGAGAACGGCGCGTCCGATCTGGTACACTCATCCAACCGTCATGCTGCAAACAGGCTACTTGTTGGCAGGGCGCTTCCGCATCGAGCGCGCGCTCGCCGGCCAGGGAGAAGTGTATGCGGCCGAGGATCTGCTGCTCCGCACCCAGGTCGCCTTGCGCCGCCTGCCTCCGCTCGACGACACGCTACGGCGCGAAATTCACCTTGCCCGCCGCCTCACCCACCCCAACATCGTACGGGTCTTTGAACTGGTGCCGGCCGGGGACGCCGATTTCCTCTCCCTGGAATTGCTCGATGGCGAAACCCTCGCCCAGCGCCTCACGCGAAACGAATCTCTCCCCCCCGATCAGGCGCGCACCATCGGCAGCCAGTTGCTGCAAGCCATCCAGGCCGCTCATGACGCGGGCATCCATCACGGCGCGCTCTCCGCGCAGCAGGTGATGCTCACCACCGATGCCGCGGGCAGTCTGCGCGCTGTCCTCACCGGCTTCGCCTATGCCGGTGATCCCCACCAGGACCAGGCCGCGCTCGATGCCATCCTCGCCCAAGTGGGCGTGCGCCGTGAGCAATTGCGCACCACCCCTGCCTATCCCACAAAGCCGCGCAAACGCGCCTGGCCGCTGCTCGCCGCCTGCGCCGCCATCCTGCTGGCCGCCGTCTTCCGCGAAGAGTTGTTCACCCCACCTTGGCCCGATCGCGCCGCGCGTTGGTATGCCGATGGCGAAACCGCAATCGCCGACGGAGCCTACGCCAAAGCCGAAGCCCTGTTCACTGAAGCCCTCAAGCTCTCGCCCGATTTCGCCGCCGCCCGCAGCCGCCTCGCCGAAGCCCTGCAGGAATCCGATCAGCGCGACCGTGCCCGCGAAGAGTTGCTCAAGGCGCTCGATGCCCGCACCCGCGGCCGTGCCGAGCGTCTGCTACGTGAAGCCACGCAGCATGCGCTCACCGCCGATTGGACCAAGGCCATCGCCGCCGCCCGCCGCCGCGCCTCCGCCGTCGGCGACTCCATGTCCGCCGGCGACATCGCCCGCCTCCTCGAGCGCGCCGGCCGCCTCGACGAAGCCCGCGCCGAATACCAGCGCTTGCTCGAACGCTTCCCCGGCCAGCCCGGACCCATGCTGCAATACGCCCGGCTGCTCGTCGCCAACCGCCAGCAGAAAGAAGCTCTCCGCTGGCTCGACGATTCCGAACGCCTCTACCGCGCCCTGCAAAATACGGAAGGGCTCGCTACCGTCGAACTCGAACGCGCCCGCCTCACCCAACACATCGGCCAGTCCCTCACCCACGCCCGCCAGGCCGCCGCACTCGCCGAATCCGCATCCAGCCAATCGCTCCTCATC